>CAMATE010000030.1 GCA_945861075.1 Akkermansia muciniphila | reverse complement strand
ACGAGCCGGTTGTGGGAATTACCTCGCCACGGTGGTACGCACGGAATTGGGCGCGGACACTACTAGTTCCTCTTTCTCGATGGCAACAATCTTGTAGACCGCGCCGGAAAGAGTGATGGATTCGCCGACCCGCTTTTGTGGGAAATCCCTGCGATCGGCCTCATACCGGAGGTCGGCAGCGTATCCCTGCGTGCGACGGAAGCTCTTGCCCTTGGTCAACTGGAACGACTCTCGGGTGGAGATGAGTTCGCAGACGAAATTCGTGGGCGCATCTTTTGGACCTTGGATTTCGACGAGACGGAACAGTTGGTCCTTGTTGTCAGAACCCACGGCTACGGATTCAACCAAGGCGCGACGAGCGTTGACGGTCTTCTCATAATCGCGGCGCACAGAGAATTGATACCGCGGTGCGTCCGGGGTTCCGGCAACTTGTTCAAAGGCGATCTCCAGAACCAGATCATGGGCACTGACGTAGGCCAAACCAGAAGCGCCGGTGTTGGCGCGGGGCTTGGAGGGTTCGAGGCGACCACTGGCACCGCGCACCCAAGTGACGGGGTTGAAAGTGTAGTGATCTTGAGCGGCCAAGACGGTCGGTGTTCGGCTTGTCACCCGCTTGAAGGCAGTCTGGGTGAGGTTGGTTTCCAGGTTCTCAGGCACCATCGGCTTTTGCTTGGCACCAGCCAAAGCCTGCAGGGCATTTTCGAGGTCCGTGCGGACCTGAGACACGGAGAGAACCAGGAAGATGGCCAGGCCGGCGACGGCCAGAAGGACGACTCCCAAGACCAGCTTCTCGTATTGTTTCTTGATGAATTCCATGGGTTCCGGGAGTTGCGGCCTAACGGCGGGTCGCCTTCGGAGCCTGAGTTGAAGCCGGAGGGAGTGCTAAACGCACGACCTCAAAGCCTAGGGTGACTCTGATGGGTTTCTGCTCGAGAACGATATCGCCAACCTTGCCCGAAGGAGTAGCCGCAGCGGCATTGGGTTGTGAAGCTGGGGGCATGGTTCCCATTCCAGGGCGAAGACCGTAGCGGCTCATCATGGCCATCATTCCAGCGGCCGGATTCGCCGGGGCCGCTTCAGCCGAGTCAGAACCATCCCCAGAAGGGCGGTCCACGTTGACGGTCTTGAGAACGTAGGCGTTGGAGGCTCCCACAAAGCGGGTCAGCACTTCTCCCAGTTCGGAGCTGAAGCACTGGAATTGCACCTCGTACGGATGGATCCCCGCTCCGATCACTGTATTGGTTCCCACCTTCTTGGAGAGGATGTCTCCAGACCCGGCGAGCTCATTGGTGCCAATGGCAGACCTCTTGATATGTTGCAAGGAATGGATCTTGGAGGCGAAAAGGATTTCCGAGAACTCGCGGATGTCGGTCAAGGCCAAGGCCAACGGTTGGAGGGTATTGGGAGCCAAACGCAATTCCCGACGCTGAGTGCTGAAGGTGAAATTGTATTTCGAGCTGGCGCCAGAACCCCCGTCAGATCCGGACGGAAGCTTGACACCCTTGCGTTCAGCCGAGCGCTCCAAATCGCCAATGGTCCGTGTGAGGAGCGCCTTGAAAGACGCATCATCCAGGGTTCCAACGGAAGAATACTGGGAGAAGGTCGTCAGGGACTGGGCTTTCAGTTCAGCAAATCGAACTTGCTCGGCCTTGGCCAAATCGATGTTCTTGGTGTTCGGGTACGGCTCCCGTTTGACCAAGGTGTCGTACTCGTTTTTCTTGGCCTCGAGTTCCCCGTTGGCGGCTTCAGCATCAGACTGTGCCGAGAACAGGTAGACCGCCCCGCCAATGAGCAGGGTCAACGCCACAGCCAGGCTGATGACGAAGGCAAGGTTGCGCTTGATCCAGGACATATCAGAGCTTGATGGGGCGCTTGAGCTTGAGCTTCAGAGGGAAGGTGAAGGTCGCAGTGGTGTCTTCGACCTGCTCAAGATTACCGGAAAGTGAGGTTTCGGATGCTTCAAAGAGGGGACTCGCCTTGGCCAGCTTCTCCAGATCGTAGGCAATCTGACCATTGGCCTCTTGCTTCACCTTCTGCAAATTGACCGCGCGGATGCTGAGATTGAGAACCGCCACTTCGTTGGTGGAAGTCGTGGATTTGGCCTTGGCACCGCCACTGGCTGCGGCGCCTTCAGTCGATCCACCAGCTTCTCCACCCTCGGATCCAGTCATGGCGGACTTCGGAAGCAGGCCATATCTCGCCATGAGCTCTTTGCTCATTTGCGGGACCTTCGGAGCCTCTTCGTCGGCGGCTGCCACCTCAGGCTTGGGGGGTTCCGTGGAGTAGAACGTGTCCACCCAAATGCCCACCGGCACACCCAGCTTCTGTGAAGACTCGGCCTCGGTGGCCTTCAGGATACTGCGAACCTCTGCGAGAATATCGGGCCAATAGGCGCGTTCATTGAGCCAAGCACCCAGTTGGTCTGTCTGCTTATGGATCTCGGAAAGCTTGGCTTCTTCGCCCTTGAGCGAGGTTTCCACCCGAGCCAAGGGTTCCACCTTTTCAGAAATGGTGGCCAAGCCTTCGCGGCGAACCGTAGCGACCTTGTTGTAGAACAGTCCAGCGGCCCAGACACCAGCGGCGGCCACGAAGGCGGCGGCGATGAGGAACGGCTTCTTGGAGTTGAAATCTTGACGGGCCTTGGAGCTCTTGGGCAGCAAGTTCAGCTCGACCGGGCAGTCAGCGATATTGCGCAATCCCAGACCCACAACCTCGCCAAAGAACGAAGCCGACTTTTCCAATTCCTCGATGTTGACCGACGGATCGATCTGAATATTGCGGAACGGGCTGAAGTATTCGACCGGCAGGTTGAGCTTTTCTTGGAAAAACTCAGCGGAATAGGCCATCACCGATCCGCCACCGCAGAGAAACACCCGTTGAGGAGCCGACCCACCCTGTTGGGTGCGGTAGAATTGAACCGTCTGATTGACCTGCATGTGCAGGCGAGTCAGGACGTTTCGGGCCACCTTGGAAACGGCAGCCACCTTCGGATCATCAGGTTCCTCGTAAGCGCCACCCAAACTGACAAAGCCTTGAGCAATCTTGAATTTCTCGGCCTCGGCGAAGGGCACCTTGGACTCGGCTGAGTACTCTTGTGAAATGGTGTTGGCTCCGACCGGAACCGTCCGCACGTAGAACTTGTTCTTCTCGAAGAGCAAGACATTGCTGGTCTTGGCTCCGATATCGATCAAGAGGCTGCAGCCCTCAACGTCGCCGTAATTGTAGCGGAAGGCATTGGCCAAGGCGGACATGGAGGCGTCCACCACTTCCATCTTGAGGCCCACCGACTCACCGACAGCGAAGAGTTTCTCGACCACCTCGGCCTTAATGGCAACGAGCAGCACTTCGCGAGCCCCGTCGGCCGCGGTTCCGAGAATTTGATGATCCCAAGCACTCTCAGTCAGCGGGAACGGCACGTTCTGCTGAGCCTCGTACTGGATGATCTGGGAAATCTTGGAGGCGTCGACCGGGGGAAGCTTTACGAACTTCGAGAAAACCTGATAACCCGGAGCGGTGATGTTTGCCTGACGGGAGACAAAACCACCCTCGGCCAGAAGCTCGGTCAGGGCACGCTTCAGGACCCCATCGCGGGCCGCATCTTGGGAACCGGGCAGACCCAGCGCACGAACCCCAAAACGCAGGAGCTTCAAACCGCCACCGTCGGCCGGCTCGAACTCAGCGATCTTCAGGGTCCCTGCCCCGAAGTCGATTCCCAGAAACGTTTTGGCTTTTAGCATTTGGCTTTTAGCACGATTCGCGTGGAATTTTTAGTCCTCCAAGGACCAAAAAATCGCTCGAGCGAGGCGGGCCTAGCGGCGAGCGATCACGGATGTATCTGTGTAGCTAAAGAAAGCCGGTGGAAGGGTCAAACACAAAAGACAGGACCCCGGGAAAACTTGTTCACATCTGTTCACAATTTCGAAGACCGCTACCCGCTGATTCATTCCATAAACCGCCGTTTTCACGACGTTTTTTGATGATAAGCCGGGAAGGTTTGTCATGAGGGGAGATCCTGTAGCCGGTGTATGGGGAATTCCCGGAGATCGGGCACAACCCAGGTGGCACCGGCTTTCTGGAGTTCTTCCAGCGATCCGCCGCCTGTGCCCACGGCCAAGCTATGAGCTCCAATAGCTTGAGCACATTCGACATCGCGATGGGTGTCACCCACCACCACAATTTCTTCGCCCTTCAAGCTCCGGCCCAAATGACGCGACGCCCGGTCCTTGGCAATCCGAGCCAACTGGTTGCGGTCTTCGTGGTCGTCAGCAAAGGCGCCACACACCCAGTCTCCCCAGAGTGAGTGAGCCCCCAGTTTGATCTTCGCTCCCAAACGGATATTCCCCGTGAGGAGACCCATCGCAGGCGGTTGCGGCAACGCCCGGAGCGCACTGAGAAACTCGGGCACACCGGGACAAATTTCACCCGGGTGCTGCTGGATTCTGTGGTCCAGCAAGAAAACGTAGGCGTCCAGGAAATGGCGGATATCCCAGAATTTGCCCTGCAGGCCATTATTGGTGAAGAACTCTCGGACAAGAGCGGTGTCCGTACGCCCGTGAAAGTGGGTCCGTTCGGCGACTCCGGGCACGCCATAGAGAAGTTCGGCCGTCCGTCCGAACGCGTGGATGCCGGCTCCACCGGTTCGGATGAGGGTGCCGTCGATGTCGAACAATACCAGTCGGGTCATGGGGAAAAACGGGGACGCTGTTATACACAAGTGGGCCGTGAATCAGCCCATACGACCTGCTTCGATGTCGGCCCAAAGGGGTTTCAGGTCAGGATCGGCCAGAGCCATCGATTTGACGGCAGCCGGGTGTTTGGTGAGCTTAACGGCTTTGGAAAACCACTCGGCTGCGATTTCGATCCGCTCGGATTGGGCACAGTAGCAGGCCAAATCATAGGGTATCTCAAAGGCCCGGGTCCATCGGCTCTGGATCGGCAACAGGAGGTCATAGGCCTCGCTGGTCCGTCCCAACCAGTGCAGTGCTTGGGAACGATAGAGCCAGCCCCACAATTCGTCCCGGGCAACCTCCATGAGCGACAGGGCCACGCCGAGGGCATCGTCATGGCGCTTACAGGCCCGGGCGGCGTGGAATCGCAACTTGAGCACTTCTGGCTGAAGCTGAAGCGTCTCAGGAAGACGAGCTATTTCGGCCTCGGCTTCGGCCGACAGACCCAGTTCAAACCAGCCTTGGGCCGCCCGGACGCCGTGCTCCGCTTGTAGGTTGTTGGATAAGGATTCGTTCACCGACAGCAAAGGACCGTGACAGCTTTGCAGGCCAATTTGAAGCCCCAAGCACGAGAATGGGTTAGGATTGAGAGTTTTGCTGGGGTAACGGAGGTTGAGCCCGCCCGATGCACCTGCTTCTTCCGCTGATCGCCGCCATCGCCTTCGCCACTGGTTCGATGGTCTTCAAACGGGCTTTTGCCGAGGGAGCCACGCTCTCCCACGCGGTGGTGGTGAACAACGTTGTTCTTGGCCTGCTGTTCGTCCCATTGATGGCTCTGGATCCGAACCCGATTCCCTGGGATCGCCTGCACCTTCCCTGCATCACCGCGGGTACCTTTATTGCCGGCCATTTGCTCAACGTGGCCGCCTTGCGAATAGGGGATGTTTCCGTGGCCACACCCTTGCTCGGGGTGAAGGTGGTGTTTGTCGCGCTGATTGCCCGATTTGTGTTTGGATCGCCCCTTTCGGACGGACAAATGATGGCGGCGGCCCTGACCAGCGTAGGCGTTCTGGTGACGGGTCTGACCGACTTCAAGATCAGCCCAGCCGGGCTCGGGCGTTCATCGGGGCGTCGGGCCGGGCGCACCACCTTGCTGGCTCTGGGTTGTGCCGCCTCCTTCGCGGTCACCGACGTGCTAATCCAAGTTTGGGCAACTCAGTTCGGGGTGTTCAATTTTCTGTCCCTCCTCTTTGGGGCCCTGGCTCTGGAGTCCCTGCTGGTGCTGCCGCTGCTGGGCTTCAAAGCCCGTCCAGAGACCCAACACTTGCCGATTTTCGAGCAGGCGATCGCATCTCTCAAAGCCCCGCCCCAGGCATGGCGTTGGATTGCTCTGGCGACCACCCTGTCAGCCATCCAGGCCTTGCTCGTCGCCGGAACCATCGCCGTCTGGCGGGATGCCGCCGGCGTCAATGTGGTTTATGGAACCCGCGGACTGTGGAGCCTCGCTTTGGTCTGGTGGGCGGGTTCTTGGTTCGGCAATGCCGAACGCCGCGATTCCGGACCGCGGGTGATCTTGGCCCGCGCCACCGGAGGCGTGCTCATCCTGACGGCCGTCATTTTGGCACTGCGATCCGGACGGCCGTCATGATGATCGGTGACGTCAGCAGGCGACGTTGAAGCCCAATTCAGGGGGCGCTACCAACGAGCTTCCACACCTCGCCCTTGCCCGCGGTCAACCCAATGTTGCCATTGGTCAGGACGTACAATTCACCGTCATTGTCCTCACCGAAGCCCACGATGTATCCCGCCACCTTGGAGGGCGTGCCCAACTGCAAAGGCTCTACAGTCCATTGGCCTTTTCCGGATTTCGGTCGATGGGCCACCAGCATGGTTCCACCGGGAACGCCCCAAATCCGACCCCAATCGCCGAAGACATAGTCGCCTTGGAGTTCCGGAAAGGCCTTGCCGCGGTAGACAAATCCGCCGGTGACGCTGATGCCGTAAGCCTCGGGGTCCTTCTTGAATCCGTTGCGGTTTTTGTAGACGGCCACCGGATCAACGAACGACTCGCCATGGAGGCCTTTCTGCGGGACTTCGGCCGGAGGTTTGTCGGCGGCTTTGGGATTGAAGCCAATCCACCCTTCGCGCAAACGCCAGCCATGATTGCCTCCTTTTTGGATGACGTTGACCTCTTCCCACATCGACTGGCCGACATCGGCCGAATAGAGGGCGTGATCACCGCCGCGGTCGAAGGCCAACCCCCAAGGATTCCGGATGCCGTAGGCCCAAATCTCCGGGCGTGCCTTCTTGCCGTCGGCAAAGGGATTGCTCTTGGGAATGCCATGTCCCTCGGGCGTGTTGATGTCGATACGTAGGATCTTGCCCAAGAGGGTATCGAGGTTCTGACCGTTGCCGATCTCCGGCCGTTTGCCCTCGTCGTTGCCATTCCCGCCATCACCGACACCGATGTACAGGTAGCCGTCCGGGCCGAAAGCCATCCGGCCGCCGTTGTGGTTGGCGTAAGGCTTGTCGATTTCCAGACGAACCTTCTCGCTCGCCGGATCCAGGGTGAAGGGCTCGCCCGGGGAAGCGGTGAATTCCGAGATCCGCAAGGTGCAATCCCAGTCGGCAGGCGCGGATTCGCGGCGGGGAGCCGTGTAGGAAATGAGGACCCGTCGGTTTTTCTGGAACTGCGGATGCAAGGCCAGAGCGAGGACCCCGCGTTCATCGAAGGCTCCCTGATTGAGGGGTGACAGACGGTTGGTGAGAGTCAGGACCGGTGTCTCGCGCAGTTGGCCCGGTTTTTCGAGAAGCCGGATGAAGCCCGGCTGGTCCACGATCAACGCCCGACCATCCGGCAAGGCGACGTAGGAGAGGGGCGATGTCAAACCACCAGCCACCCGGGTCAGGGAAACCTGGGGGGCTGCTTGAAGACCGACTGCTCCCAAGAGGGACAGAGCAAGGGCAACGCAACGCAAAGACATGGCAGAGGAGTAGCGGTTTGTGGGTGCGGGTTCAACCTTGGCTTACCCTTTGGCAAAACCGCGGGGGCCGAGATGACGGGTTGACCCAAACGGGTTCTGGGCGATGGATGGTGCGGTCATGAGCTCGCTTCCTGCACACGCCGAGGGTTCGCAACCCGCAATGGATTCCAGTCCCAGCTTGCTGGACCGACTGCTGGAGGCCGACATCCTGCCCGATCACCTCATCCGATTCGGCATTCGTCGGCTACTTCGGGAGCGGTTGGCTGAAGAAGAAGCCCATGGCGATGTCGAGGCTCAGCGGGCTCACCGGATGCGCCTCATCCGAGAACTGTCCGATTCGCCCATCGCCATCGAAACAGCGGCCGCCAACGAACAGCATTACGAGGTTCCGACCCGTTTCTACCAGCTGTGCCTGGGGCCGCGCTTCAAGTACTCGAGCTGCTATTACCACACCTTCCGCGAAAGCCTGGCCGAGGCCGAAGAAATCATGCTCGCACTCACCTGCGAACGGGCCGGGCTGGCCGATGGGCAGGACATCCTCGAACTGGGTTGTGGCTGGGGATCGCTCTCATTGTGGATGGCCTCGCATTATCCCAATGCTCGAATCACCGGGGTGTCCAACTCCCGAACGCAACGCGAGTACATCGAATCGGAGGCCCGCAAAAGGGGTCTGGGGAACCTCAAAATCCTCACCTGCGACATGAACCGTTTCGAACCCCCCGGGGGCGACGGTTCATTCGACCGGGTCGTGTCCGTGGAGATGTTTGAGCACATGAAGAACTACCGGCGTCTCATGGCCAACATCGCCCGATGGCTGCGGACCGACGGACGGCTGTTCGTCCACATCTTCACTCATCGCGAGCACGCTTATCACTTCATCCCCCGCGACCCCAGCGACTGGATGGCCCGGTATTTCTTCACCGGGGGCATCATGCCAAGCGACGACTTGCTGCTGTACTTCAACGAAGACCTCCGGCTGGAAGACCATTGGGTGGTCAACGGACGGCATTACGGCCGCACGGCCAACCAGTGGCTGGAGAACATGGACGCCAACGAAACCGAGGTGCGCCGCATTCTCGCCGAGACCTACGGCGCGAATCAGGAAACCCGTTGGTGGGTTTATTGGAGGGTGTTCTTCATGGCCTGCGCCGAACTGTGGGATTTCGAAGACGGGAACCAGTGGCATGTCAGCCATTACCGCTTTGCCAAAGTGCCAGCCGGGGCCCTGCAATCCACCGTCGGTTGAACCCTATGCGCTGGCGCTGGTGTAATGGCGGAGGGAAAAGCGCCAGAAGAGTTCGCTCGCAACGAAACAAGCCGCGGCCATGAGCAGCAGGGCGGCCCATTCCCACGGAGAGGCCAGGCGTTGCGCCAGCAGCTTGGCCGGAATGTTGGAGACCAACAGCATGGGCAACACCCAGGTGAAGACCGCGCGGTAAGCGCCCCTGGGGAACGCTTCGGCCGGAAGGCGGGCGATGTTGAAGAGGTTATAATATCCCCAAACGATGCCCTGGGCCCGGACGGTCCAAAAGGAGATGCAAGCCAAGAGGAACATGAGCGAATAGTGCACGCTCAGGCCGGCCACGCAGACCACCACAAACCCCAACCACTGGGCCGGCGACGGAGTCCGTCCCAGCTGGGCCAAGGCATAGAAGACCACCGCCAAACCCATGAGGGCATTGGCGATGTTGCCGATCTCGAACTTCTTCACCGAAATCAGGAAACGCGTGTTCACCGGTTGCAGCAACAGGAGGTCGAGGGTGCCCTTCCGGATGAGCTCGGACAGGTTCGACAAATTGGTGACGAAGAGCATGTGGAAGAGCTGCTGGATGAACTGATTGCATCCCACCAGAAGAACCACCTCCCATCGCGACCAACCCGCGATCTGGTCGGTATGGCCATAAAGGACGGTCATGAAGGCCAACTGCAGGCCGAACCACAGGGCTTCCACCACGATCCACAGCAGGAAGTTCACCTTGAACTGCATTTCGTGGATCAACGAGTAGCGGATGAGCGCGGCGTAGATGCCGGCATAGCGCGTGAGCAAAGGCATGCGGGATTTCATTGGCTCGGAATCTCACCCTCCCACCGCGGTGTATTTCCGCAGGCCCCGCGACCAGACGAACCGGGCGATCAGAAAGGCCGCCACCACCCAAACCCCTTGCAGTGCAAATCCCTGCCAAAGGTCCGCGCCCTGGATGCGCCCCAGATAAACACCCACCGGGAAGTAAAGCAGGTAGGGATAAGGGGTCCAGAGGAGGAGCCGGTGCAGGCCGTCCGGAAGAATATCGAGGGGAAAGAGGTGGCCACTGGCCAGGAACTCGAAGGCGAACTGGATGAAAATGAAGGTGCTGACATCCAGAACCCAGAACGACAAGAGCGCGACGGTGTAGGCGATCAAGAACTGCAACAGTGCGGCCATCAACACCGACAAGGGCATGAGGACCCAACCCCAAGACGAGGCCGGACCCGCAAGGAACTCCCGCTGGAAGAACAGAAAGAACGCGACCGGAATCAGAGCCACGCTGGTGTAAATCAATCGCCCGGACAGGTAGAGGCACAGGCGATAGGCCAAGTAGTCGAGGGGCTTGAGCAGGAATTGGCTCACGGCCCCGTCCTTGATGTCCGCGGCGATTTGCCAGTCGTCTTCTGCGACCGCAGTGACGGCATCGACGACGGTGACCAACAAGTAGTAGCTCACCATCTGAGCCAGCGTGTATGCGCCAATGGCCACACCGGCTGGCTTGTCGGCGTAAATGGCCTGCCAGAGGAAGAGGGTCGCCATGAGCGGGACCAACCCGAAGGCAGCGCGGAAGAGGAAATTGGCCCGGTAGACCAAGGTGTTCTGAACACCCATGGACAGCACATGGGCGTACTTGCTCCACAGTCCGACCGGCGGGTGGGCTGGCAAGGGATCGGTGGAAACGGGGTTGGCGGACGAGGGGGTCATTCGGTGACTCCACCCGAAGCGCCCCGATGGACTTCAGCCGCCAAGAACAACACCAAATGCCGGAGACGGTCCTCGGGATTCACGGTCTCCAAGATCATCTGGCGCGCCGCCGGATTGGGCAGAAGCAAGGCCGCGACCAAATCGGTGAAGCGGCTCGGGTTCTTGATGCGCTTCAGGGCTCGGATGCAGTCTTCCACGCGAGTTTCGCCTTCAGCAGGTCCACCGGAGGCCAATTGCCGGATCAAATCCAGCGGCACCGGCTGATCTTGACGCAGGCGCACATCGACGAGATCGAGGCTGCGACTGACCAGCGCATCCACTTCCGGGGACCGCTCCACGTCTTCCTTCACCGGTGTGATGAGGTGCTTGCGAAACGGCTTGGTCTGGACGATCCGACCCAACCGCACCCGGATGAGGCCCTGCAGCACCAAATTGGAAGTTCCGTTCGGATTTTTGACCGAGGCACGCACCAGCCCGAGCGTGGCGATCCGGCATGGAGACTCCCGCTTCGCATCGATGCGTTGCATGGCCAGGCAGAACATCCGATGTGTCTCCAAAGATTCGGCCAGCATCTCCCGATACCGGGGCTCGAAGATGAACAGGGGCATCATCGCCTGCGGAAACAGGCTCGCTTCTCCCAGGATCATCACCCCCATGCGGTCGGGTATCAACATGGGCTGACGGTAAAGTGGGCTCCCGCCAACGCAAGGCGGGGGCTCTCAACCGCGACGATTCCCTTGGAACGCGGTCGCTTGGGGGATTTTCGGCAGCAAGAGGCTCCATCCCGACAGAATCGATCCCGCTCCGAGATTGAATGTATCGGCGGGATCGGTGTCTATTGATGCGGCGAACGGGAAAATTCCCGGCCCGCCAATCCTACCTGACCATGAAATCGAACCTCGTTCCCGCGGTGCTGGTGCTTGTCTGCCTGGGCCTCGGCGCCGGATGGTTTCTGAACTCCAAAAAAGCGGACGAAACCCGGGTCAATCTGGAAGGCCAACGCTCGGCTCTGTCCAATGATCTGGTCGCCACCACCGGCAAGCTCACCGAACAAGTACGGGTGAATGCGAATCTGGAAACCAATCTCAGCCAGCGCATCGAAGACCTGAACACGGTCTCCAACAAATGGGTGGCCATCTCGGGCGAACTGACCCGAACCAGCGCAGAGGCCGCCAAGGCCGCAGAAACCGCCAAGGCCGAGATCGAGCGCCGGGACAAACAAATCTCCGACCTCGAAGGCGAAAAGGACGACCTGACCAAGAAGATGGGTGAACTGAATGGTCAGATTGGGAGCCTCGAAAATCTAATCAAGGTCACCGAACGGAAACTCGCCGCCAGCGAAGGCGATCGGGAGGTCCTCAAGAAGGAACTCAAGCGACTCATCGCCGAGAAGGCGGATCTCGAGAAGAAGTTCAATGATCTGGCCGTCCTCCGTGATCAGGTGCGCAAGCTGAAGGAGGAGCTCAACATCGCCCGACGACTCGACTTCATCCGTCGTGGGCTATACGGCTTCGACAAGAAGGGCGCGCAACTCTTGCAAGAAGGCATCCGACCCAAAGCGGCGGCCAGCTCGGCCACCAACGCCTATCCATTAAAAGTGGAAGTGGGCACCGACGGTTCCTCGAAGGTGGAAGCGGCTCCCAAGCAATAGCCGATCCCCCGGAGCGCCTAAACCTCTCCGGGCCAAGGGAATGTCCAAGATCCTCCGCGTTGCGGACAAATCCGGACGAGCCCAAGCTCCAGCGATGCACGGGCCTTTGCAGGACTCCCACGGCCGGATCATGCGCGACCTTCGGGTCAGCGTGACCGACCGTTGCAATTTCCGCTGCCTTTACTGCCTGCCCGAAACCGAAGAGGCGGCCGATTTCTATCGCACCCGCTACGACGGCCTGCGCCATCCCATCTCGCCCAAAATCTCGGCCACCCCCATCCATCGCGAGTGGAAGCCGAAGGCGGAGATCCTGAGTTTCGAAGAAATCACGCGGGTGGTCCGAATCGCGGTCGCGCTCGGGATCGAGAAAGTCCGGGTGACTGGCGGTGAACCGCTGTTGCGTCAGGGGGTGGAGAAACTCATCGGATCGCTGTCCAAAATCCCGGGGGTCCAGGATCTGGCCATGACAACCAATGGCGCGCGCTTTGGACCCCAGGCTGCCGCCTTGAAGCAAGCAGGCCTCAACCGGGTGAGTTTCAGCATGGACTCACTGAATCGGGACAACTTCCGCCGCATGACCGGTCGGGATGGTCTGGCCGGAGTCCTCGACGGGATCCGGCTGGCGCGAGAATTGGGATTCCATCCGGTCAAGGTCAACGCGGTGATCATTCGCGGAATGAACGACCACGAAATCCCCGACTTGGTTCGTTTCGCCGTGGCGCAGGACCTAAGCCTGCGCTTCATCGAGTTCATGCCCCTGGACTCCAGCCGCGCCTGGCAAAAGGGGTTGGTCGTTTCAGGGCGTGAGATCTTGGAACTTCTTCGCGGAGAGTTCGAACTGCAGCCGGTGGATGCTTCGGCCAATCCCTCGGAGACCGCACGCCGCTGGCGTCTGGCCGGTGGCCGGGGGGAGGTGGGCATCATCGCGCCGGTCAGCGAACCGTTCTGCGGCCACTGCAATCGACTGCGCCTGACGGCGGACGGAAAATTGCGAACCTGCCTCTTCAGCCTGGACGAACAAGACCTGAAGCCATTGCTGCGGGGTGGTGCCTCCGATGACGATTTGGCCGCTCTCTTGCAAGAACGGGTCCGCAACAAAGAGGCGGGTCATAAAATCGGTCAGGCCGACTTCGTCCAACCCCAGAGGTCTATGAGCTGCATCGGCGGTTGAATCGCCGAGGCATCGCTCCCTGCAGTTCCCGGACCAGTGGTCCGCCGGAACAATTCAGCCCTTGGTCAGGGTCTCGTCCAAATTGAAGAGGACATTGGCCAGAGTCATCCAGACGGCCAATTTCCGCGCTTCCAAATCCGCCGGTCTCGGGGCCACACCCACTTGGATGAGTGCCGCCGCAGCCTTCGGATCGGACCGAAAACTCTGCTCCTGCTGCTGCACGAAACTCAGGAGCCGCCGGTGCTCGGATGCCGTCGGAGGACGACCCACGCAGCGCGTGAAGGCGTAGTCCACGCGGGCCGCATCGTTGGGCCCGCCTTCGCTCAGGATACGCTGTCCAAAGGCCCGGGCCGCCTCGAGGAGGGTGGGCTCGTTGAGTCCGGCTAGCGCCTGCAAGGGCGTGTTGGTCCGAGGCCGCCGTGAGACGCACACATCACGGCTCGGAGCGTCGAAGGTGGCGAAGGTGGGGTAGGTACAAACCCGTCGCCAGAAGGTGTAAAGAGCCCGTCGATAGAGGTCCGGGCCATCACTCACCGGCCACTCATCCATGCCGATCTCCGGCCGCAGGAAGCCAATTTCCTTCCAGAGGTTAGGCACCTGCACCGGATAGACGCTGGGTCCGCCGACTTTCTGGTGCAGCAAACCACTGACGGCCAAGGCCTGATCCCGGATCATTTCGGCATCCATACGGAAGCGCGGTCCGCGGGAAAGGAGGCGGTTGTAGAAATCCTTCTCCAGTCGCTTTGCATCGGTCGCCGCACTCTGGCGGTAGGTCGCCGACATCACGATGAGCTTCTGTATCGCCTTGATGTCCCATCCGCTGGCGATGAATTCGGTGGCCAGCCAGTCCAGCAATTCCGGATGGGACGGCAATTCGCCCTGGCGACCAAAGTCTTCGCTCGTCTTCACCAGACCGGTCCCGAAACAGCGCTCCCAGAACCGGTTCACGGTCACGCGCGCGGTGAGGGGATTGGCCGGATCCACCAACCAGCGCGCCAGGGTCAGTCGATTGGGCGGGAGTCCCTGAGGCAATGGCGGAAAAACCGCCGGAGTGCCCGGCACAACCACTTTGCCTTGGGTCAGAAAGTCGCCTCGGAGATGGATGTACGTCTCACGAGGTTTTGGCTCAGAGCGTTCCTGCATCACCAGCGAGGTGAACTTCTGCCCTGCCCGCTGTTTGCGCAGTTGCTCGAGGGCAAAGAGTTCACGCTCCAGGGAACGCACCTTCTCGGAGGCGGAGCGCTGACTGGCCGCCAGGAGCTTCGACTGATCTGCGGAACGCTCCGACGACGACTTGGAGGCAGCCAGCCGAATGTCTTCCGGCAAGGGCCACTGGCGTTGCGGATCCTTCTCGGTGGTCACTGAGATCCGGAAGCGGCCGATGCAGTGGCTGTTGCCGTGGTAGTGATCGAAACGGAACGTCAGACGACTTCCGCCCCGGTATCCGGCCGGATCTTGCAGTCGGGCGATGAGGAAGTGGCGTTCTCCAAAACGGGGACCGATGGCCCAACCGGTCTTCGGATTGCGGTCGATGGCATGCTCGGCCCGGTAGTACTGCTGCTCCCAATCGGCCGTGGCGCTAGCGAAGAAGAGGTTGGTGTTCGCCGGAGCCGGGCCATTTCTGGGCGCCGCGGCGAAGGAAAACTCGTCGAGGATGAAGTTGCCGCTGGCGCCCCAACGGCCGGGGCCATTCTTGGGCAAGCTGGGATCAGGCAAAACTTCGAGGAGAACGGCCGTGATGCCGGTGAGATCCGTATCGGCCTCCACCGTGATGGTGTCATAAATGGGATTCACGCCCGTCCCCAGGAGAGAACCATCGGACAAGTTGGTGTAGCCCGAGCCACCGGTGGAATGCGCGTTGACGAGCTGAAGGGTGCGCCACGGATCCGGCTTTCGAGCGACGGATTTTTCCCAGGCCGATTGGGCCGACTGCAGTTCCTTCTCGGTGCGGACCAAGTCGTCCTGAGCCTCCTTCATACGCCGGGCCAGATGCGCCTCGCTGTCGGCCAGATCGGGCTTGGGCACCTCGACCGAGGGCCCCAGGCTGTAGTTGCCCGAGTCGGTGCTGTTGTTGAAGAAGGCGTAGAATCGGTAGTATTCCTCGTGGGTGATGGGATCGTATTTGTGCGTGTGGCACTCGGCGCAGTTCAGGGTCAGTCCGAGCCATGCGGTGCCGACGGTCGCCACCCGGTCCTTCACCGCCTTGGTGCGGTATTCCTCGGCATCGCCCCCGCCCTCGTCATTGACCTTGGTGTTGCGGTTGAAACCCGTGGCGATGCGCTGGGCCAAAGTGGGTTGCGGCAGGAGATCGCCGGCCAACTGATCAATGGTGAACTGGTCGAATGGCTGATTGCGATTGAAAGCATCGATCACCCATTGGCGGTAAGGCCAAATGGACCGAGCCAAGTCTACCTGATAGCCGTTGGAATCGGCGTACCGCGCCAGATCAAGCCAGCCTCGGGCCATGTGTTCCCCGTAGTGCGGCGACGCCAGCAAACGGTCGACGAGGTTCTCGTAGGCCCGGGGAGAGGTGTCTGCAACAAAGGCCTGAACCTCGGACGGTTCCGGCGGCAAACCGGTGAGGTCGAGCGATACGCGCCGTGCCAGATTCGCACGATCTGCTTCTGGCTGAGGCTGTAGACCCTCCTTGGCCAGCCGGGCCACGATGAACCGGTCGATGGGATTCCGAAGAGTGGCGGTCTTGGGGAGATCGTCGGGAGGTTGGGAACGGACCGGAGCCTGGAAGGACCAATGCTTCTGGGCGTTGACCTCGGGCCAAACTGCGCCCTCGCTGATCCAGCGCTTCAGGCTGGCGACCTCAGCGTCCGTCAGGCGGGGCCCCTTGGGCGGCATCACTTCGTCCGGATCGCTCGAGGTCACTCGACGAATGAGTTCACTGGCCTCGGGTTTTCCCGCCACCAAGGCCACCTTGCCTGACTCGGCCGGAAGGAGAGCCGCCGCCCGGGAATCCAAACGCAATTGGGCCTTCTGCTTGTCGGGTCCGTGACATTCGGAACAGCGCCGAATCAACAACGGTTCGATCTCGGCTGAGAAGTCGGTCGCTGCCAACCCACGGGAAACCATCAAGGTTCCGGTGAACAGGGCGATCGCCTTGGGAAGCAGGGGGATCTTCATGAACTCTGGTATGTGCCCATCGTCCGAGAACCCCCCTCCAAAAGCCAGAGCGGAAGAGAGTCTGGATGCAGCCACCTTCTGAAGGTAGAGAGCTGACGGCGCTTCATCCCAATGGAGGGCATTTTAGAGATGGATGATCACGCTTGGGGATCGCTTCCACAATCGGCCCGGGCCTCCTAGGCTTGGGGCCACACGGTGAAGCCCTCGTCCATCTTACTGATCGCAGGCGAACCCAGTGGCGACCAATTGGCCGCCGAACTGGTGCGCGCCCTGCAACTTCAGACCGGACCGAGCCACCCGAGGTTCTTCGGCGCTGGCGGGCCGGCGATGGAGGCGGCCGGGGTGGAGATTCTCTGCGATCTGACCGCCCATTCGGTCATCGGACCGGCCGATGCCTTGCGGCAATTAAGCCGATTCCGGAAGGCCTTTGGTGAGTTGTTGGAAGCCGCCCGCGAGAGAACTCCCGACATCATCATCGGGGTGGATTTCGGGGCCTTCAACCTGCGTTTCCAAAAGGCCATCACCGCCATGGCCCAGGAACGCCCCGGACCTTTCCATAACTGGCGTCCGCGTCGGGTTCAGTTCGTCTCCCCGCAAGTCTGGGCCTCGCGCGCCGGACGGGCCCAAGAAATGCCACGGATCCTCGACCGACTGCTCTCGATCCTTCCCTTCGAGAAAGACTGGTATGCCCGAAATGCGCCGGGGGTTCGGGTGGATTTCGTGGGTCACCCCTTGGTCGATCGACACGGCCCGCCGCCATCATCACGCATTCGAGCAGTGGGCGAACGACCTCACCTGGTCCTCCTCCCCGGCAGCCGTGCCGGCGAGCTGAGACGCCACTGGCCGGTAGTCTGCCCGGCAGCCCAAAAGGTCGTCCAACAAACCGGCGCTCGATGCACGCTGGTGTTGCCCCATGAGGCGGCCCGAGCTGGCCTGCCCTCGGGGATTTCATGGCCAACGGAAATGACCATTCAAATTGGCGGCCTCTCCGAAGCCTTGGCCGACGCCGATGTGGCCATCGCCTCGACCGGCACGGTGACCTTGGAATGCGCTTGGTTCGCCGTGCCCACAGTCGCGCTCTACAAGACTTCTTGGAGCACCTACCAAATTGGCAAACGGATCATTCAAGTCCCCTATCTCGCGATGCCCAACCTCCTGGCTGGGAAGGCCGTCATGCCGGAGTTGATCCAAGAAGCCGCGACTTCCGACGCTCTGGCCGAAGCGGCCCTAGCGCTGCTCACCCAGCCGGTGGCTCTGGCCGCAGCTCGAGAGGAATTGGTTCGGGTCCGGCAGCTACTCGGCCCTCCGGGTGCTGCAATCCGGGCGGCCGAAGCGATCCTCGCCGACTGATCTGTATTTTCAGGACCCGCCCTATCTCACCGACGGGCCACCTTTTTGCGGGCGTCCTCCAAGGTCTGACGTTCTGCCGCGGTCAGACTGCCGATGCCGTCCCGGGCGATCTTCTCGAGGATTGGATCCACCTCACGGGCCATGAATTCGGCATCGGACAATTTCTCCGGTCGGGCCACAGCGGGCTTGGAGCCAAAGGTCGGTTTGAGAATCCGTCCCGATGCGGCCCTCGAAGCCGACGTGCCTCGAGACCGGCGTTGTTGCCGCCAACGCTGCCAGGCCTCCGACAAGCGATCCCCAAGGCCCTCGCCTCGGTGGTATCCCGCCTGGACCCAGAACCAGCCAAAGAGCAGCCCGCCTAAGTGCGCGGCGTGCGCCACGCCATCGCGCGATGGAACAACGGTGAAAAACAGGGCCACACCCACCGAGAAATAGAACAGGAAACGGGCCGGCACCGGAACGATCAGTGCCAGGAGAATCCGAGCATCGGGTTCCAAGCGGCAGAAGATCGCCAGAAAGGTCATGAGCCCCGCAGAGGCACCCACCACGTCTGGGGAAAATTGATTCGGAAAGGCCGCACTGATCCCCAACTGCAGGAGACCACCGACCAGACCACCAGCGATCCAAAGGCCTAGCATCCGTCGGCCGCCAAACGCCGCCTCGATGGGGCGTCCGAACATCCATAGACCCAACCCGTTGAAGAACAGGTGGGGGAAATCGACATGCAGGAATTGAAAGGTCAACAACTGCCAAACCCAACCCTTTTGCCAAACACTGCTGGACAGGGTCCCGTGCTGCTGTAGCGACAGGCCCAGGTAGGCTTTGGCGATGGCGTCCGCGGCGAAGACCACCACCAAGGCGATGAGGAGCATCACCGTCCACGAGAGGCCCATCCCGTTGTCCTCTTCGCGCATGTAGTCCCGATCTGAAAGCATTGCCCCAGACGATAGTCCGGACGGATGCGATTTTCCAATGCGGATCCGCCTCCGCCCATCGCGCCGCAGAATGGATCAACGGGAGTCGACAAGATGCGTTCGCTGGAACACCAACGCACAACCCAAACCGCCGATGAAGCCTCCGAGATGGGCCAAATGGGCGATGTGACCCACCGCGAACACCGCTCCGAGGGCACTGGTTAGAATACCCACCAACAAAATGAATTTGGCGCGGACCTCCATGGGGAAAATGAGGAAGAACAGCACCCGAAGGCGCTCCTCAGCGTGATAGGCCCCCAGCGCCGCGAGCAATCCGCACAATCCGGCGGAGGCGCCCACCACCGGACCCCCGAACGAATCCGGCATCATCCAAGCCCCGGCCACGTGGAGCATGCCACCAAAGGTTCCACTCACCAGATAGAGCAATATGAATCGTCCCCGCCCGAGGGTGGTCTCCATCACCGGGCCCAACGAGTGCAAGAGCAGGAGGTTCATGGCCAGATGGATCCAGCCTCCGTGAAGAAACTGAAAGCTGAGGCATTGCCACCAGGCACCCAAGCGCAAGCCCTCCAAGCTCAGGGCGTGGTGCAATTCGAACCAGCGCTTGCGTCCCGGATCCACCCGATAAAGCCACTGCTCATAGGCGAAGAACGCCAAGTTCAATGCGATCAAGACCCGTGTCGCATGCCGCTCCAGAGGCAAGTCCTCCTCGGGTGGCGGCGGTGCGGGCTGAGGCGGGTTCATGGGTGCCACTGAGAGATCGGGTGGATCACTCCACCGAGACCATCGCCTTGATCACCCCGGTCTCCGGCTTCAACCAAGACGGGAAGGCCCCGATCATTTCTGTGAAGGCCGAGCGGTGGGTGATCCACGGCCGGGTGTCGATCCGGCGCGCCTCAATATGGCTGATGATGCTGCGGAAATCCTCGGGCAATGCATTACGGCTACCCAGAATGCTCAGTTCCCGTCGATGCAAGATGGGTGCGTGAGGAAAGCTCAAATCAGCCTGGGTGATCCCGACGTACACCAGACGTCCGGCAAACGCACAAAAGCCCAGGGCCTGACTCATGGACTTGTGGGATCCTGTGGCATCTATGACCGACTCAGCCCCGTTGCCGTCGGTCAACTTCTCGACCTCGGTGAACTCGGTTCCGTCGCCCCGGGTCAATACCGTGTCGGAAACACCCATGACATCCCGAACAAAGGCCAGTCGCTGCTCGTTCATGTCCATCACCACCGTCCGAGCACCACTGAGTTTGGCGAACTCGATGACACTCAATCCAATGGGGCCCGCACCGATCACCAGAACCGTCTCTCCCGGCTTGGGTGCGGCACGGAACACGGCATGACTACCGATGGCTAAAGTCTCCACGAGGGCCAACTGTTCGAAATCCAGGGAGGCGCCGACATGAAGTTTGCGGGCTGGCACCGTGTAGTATCGGCGGAGTCCACCATCGCAGTGAACCCCCAGCGTCTGGTTGTGGTGGCAGCAGTTGGTGTGTCCTCGGCGACACGCATGACAGCGCTGGCAGTTCAAGTACGGCTCCACGCTGCACCGATCTCCAGGACTCACGTTCGTGACCCCGTCACCGACCGTCATCACTTCGACCCCCAGTTCATGCCCGGGAATCCGCGGGTAGGAAAAGAAGGGCATCTTGCCCAAGTAGCCGCCGAGGTCGGTACCGCAAATGCCCACTTGATGGACGCGAACCACAGCCTCACCCGGGCCGGGAGCAGGAGGTTCGTCGATGTCGATCACCCGGAAAGATCCGGGTTTTTCCAGTTGGATGGCCTTCATGATGGCGATTGGAGCGGATTCTCTTCGGAGTGTCCGCAATGAGACAACTAAACGGAAACCCCGCAACCGACGCGAGAAAATCGTTCCGGTTCACGGTTGAATCCGAATTTTGTTCGATTGAGTAAAGGTCACTGACGATCCTGTTGACGGCGTTTTCACGATGTCACACGTTGTCTTACACCTCTTATGCACCTTAAGCCCTCATTCTATCGCTGTCGTCAGCGCGGATTCACGCTGATCGAACTGCTGGTCGTCATCGCCATCATCGCCATCCTGGCGGGAATGCTCTTGCCCGCACTCGGCAAGGCCAAGTCCAAGACC
>CAMATE010000029.1 GCA_945861075.1 Akkermansia muciniphila | reverse complement strand
AACCCGGTCCACGACATCATCTTCAGCAGGTAGTAGGTGATGTCCACTTCCCACCAGAAGAAGCCTTGGCGCACGCAGCTCATGTGCATGTGGTGGTTGTTGTGCCAGCCCTCGCCGAGCGTGATCAGGGAGAGAATGAGGCTGTTCTTGCTGTCATCGCCTGTTTCGTAGCGGCGTGATCCAAAGACATGGGCCAGTGAATTGATGCAGGCCGTGCCGTGGAACAGGGCGGTTGTGCTGATGAAGAAACCCCAGACGAGCAACTGGCCACCGGTCACTCCCAGGTCGGGCGCCACGTGGTGGAGCAGGGTTCCAATGCCCGTCAGCGAGACGGCGAAGAGGATGGGGACCAGCAGGTCGAAACGATTGAGGTAGACCAGTTCCGGGAACTTGGACAAATCCTTGATGCGGCCGTAATCGGTCGGGAAATTCTTCGAGCAGGTGATCCAGCCAATGTGGGCCCAGAGGAAGCCCTGTTGCCGCACCGAATGCTTGTCTTCGGGGTCATCGGAGTGCTGGTGATGGTGGCGATGCGACGCGGCCCACCAGAGCGCACCGCGCTGGACGCAGGTGCCGCACCAGACCGCGAAGACGAACTGCATGAAACGCGAGGTGCTGAAGGTTCGGTGGGAGAAATACCGGTGGAAGAAACCGGTGACGGAAAACATCCGGATGAAATAGAGGGAGATCGCCGTGAGGACGGCCGTCCAGCTCCAGCCGGTCCAGATCACACCCAGACAACCCAGGTGGAGGATGAGAAATGGCAGGGTGCGGACCCATTCGACCTGCTCCGGTTTGTTCTTGAGGGCGAGGGCACCGTCGGGGTGGTAGTCGGAGTCCACCCATTGCGTCATGGATGTTTTGACGTGTTTGAGGGCACGAATGAATACGTTATCGGACATGTGTCGCAGACTGTTTTCGGTTTTTGCCGTCAGCCGACCAGGTTCATCGCCTGACCGACGTCGCAATGGTAAACTGCCATAGGTTGGCGTTTTTTCCAATTCTCTTTGAGGTAAATACCCTGCAACGGTTGTTTTACTGGAGACAAAATTGGGTGGCTCTTCGACCCGTTTTTAGGCCGCCTCGCCTAGGGCCGCATCGGTTTCAGTTCGAAGGTTTCACCGGGTCGGGTGGGAAGGCTTGCCTGTTGGGTTTGCAACCGTTCGGGCATTTGGCCGGAACGCACGATGACCCAAGCCTCGCCGGGCCAGGGATTTTGGATCACGCAGTCGCGTCCCTGTTCGCTCCGGATTCGAACCGATTGAACCTGTCCCTCGCGGCACTCGGCGCTCACGAGGAATGCACCTCGGGCCCGCAATTGCCCGAAGCGTGCTGGCTGAGAGCGCGGCCAGACCGGGAACAGCCTCAAGACCCCGTCGTGGGATTGCAGCAGCATCTCATTCAGGGTGGCGGGAACGCCTGAGCAGTTCTCGATGCCACCGCCTCCGCCGAAGACCATCAGATTGGGGAGTCCGAATTCGTTGAGCTGGCGGCGCAGTTTGCGCAGAAGATCGTCTGGATCGTGGCCCACCCGGGCGGCTCCCGGAAAGGTGATGCTGAATCCGTTGAAGTGTCCGATCCATTCGCTCTCAGCCCAGCCACGGGCGTCGTCCTGAAGCATCCGCAGCATCGCCGGATCCGAACCCAGGCCGAGAACTCCGGTGGGCCAGACCATGCCCATCCATTCGAGGCGGGTGTTGTTGCGCGAGGGTCCGATCCGGCTCGCCGCGGGCCCTGCCTCGGCTCCACGGATGCGCCGGATGCCATCGACCTCCACCGTGGGAAACGCGCTGAGCCGGGCAAGGATGTCCCGCCACCGCTCGCGCCGGTCGGCATCGACGCCCAGCTCGGTGCTCACGTCGAGCATGCCCTGGAAGAGCATTCGTACCAATCCGAGGGACAGGCTGTTGTTGCGGTCGCTGCCGCCGTCGCCGACTTCGCCCGAGGCATCGTTGCGGATGACATACCGGCCCTGGTCGAGGTGCAGGTAGTCTTCCCAGAACTGAGCCGTTTCGCGCAGGAACGGGTACACGCGCTGGGCGTAGGCTCGGTCGTAGGTGTGGTAAAATCGCAGGAACATGTTCACCGCTGCGAATGCGGCGTTGCTCTTCTGGCCCAGGAACATCCGGCGTCCTTCGCCAGGAATGCCATGGCCGTCGGGCATGAAGGAGGTCTCGAGACCGCGGGGCCCCACGCCGACATCGTAATAGACCCCGCGCACTTTCAGGAGTTCCTGGGCGTTGGTCCGGGCGGTGGGCAAGTAGTCGAGAATGGGGGCGTCGTAGGGTTCAGCCAATTCGGGATGGTTGGCGGCGAAGACCCCCCACCAAGGCGCCTGATGGTTGTAGTTGAGGTGGTAATCGGCCTGCCAGGAGGGGCCGTCGGCGGTCGTCCAGTTGCCGAAGAGCGACGGCGGGAACTTCGGATTCCGGCTGCACGAGGCCATCAAGTACAGCGAGCCGTAGTAGTACCGCTCCAGCAGTGGGTCGCCGACGTCGACGAACGATTTCGACCAGAAGTCCCGCCACCACTGGCGATGGGCCGAGCGGAGGGTTTCCAGGCGCTCTGGGGTGAGGGCGGCGATTCGTTTCTTGGCCTCCGCCAGCGGTTCGGCGGATTCCTCGTCGGTGACGACGGCGGCGACCAGCACGATGGGTTGGGCGGGCGAAAGCACGAACCGATCGGCCGACCAACCGTCGCCCCGGCTCCACGGAAGCCCGGGTTTGCGGTGATGGAACAAGCGCAGGGCAACGGCCGCCTCGCTGGTCTTGCGCAACGGCTTCTGCTCCAGAGCGATGGAGCGCTCGGTGGACACAAACCGCCGGACCGACCAGTAGCCATCCGGCAAATTGCCGGAGGCCGTCTCCGCCTCATTGCCGGTGATCGGAGTCAACGTGGCGTCGATACCGATGAGGTCGGTGGGGCCGAAGGGATTGGTGTCGGAGGCTTGCCCATCCACGGACAACTCGATGACTAGCAGGTTTTCGGTCGCCGCGACCCAGGACCGCATGCGGAGGGTCGCGCCGGCTCGAGTGAAGGGTGGAGGATCTTCGACCCGTTGAGTGGTGCGCAAGGTGTGGAGGACCTCGGCGGTGTCCAGTCGTTGTTCGGCGTGGTAGAGGCCGTTGAAGAGCGCCGGAATGTTGAGGTCGATGGCCGCGATGGGGCAGGGATGGCCGTTGGGGTAGATGGACTTGGTCTTCCAGAAATCATTCTTTGCGATCCAGAATCGGTGGCGTTCCGGGCTGTTGGTCGCCGTTGTGGTGCGGGTGGTCACCTTGGCGCCGCCGTCTTCGCCCAGTCCGTGGTAGCGCAGGCGCTCGGTGACCGCGCCGATGGCGACGCCCAGGTCGCCGTTGCCCAGCAGGGGTCCGTCCGGGAGTTTGCGCGTGGGCATGAGCACGGGCGGTGCGTGAAAGACTCCGGAGTGCCGGGTTACTTGACGGAGGGCTTCGGCGGCCACGTCTGGAGCCCGTTCTTCTGCGAGGACTCTGTGTGGGCTGATGACGAGGCCTCCCAGCAGCAACCAAGCCTGAATGAAAACAGGGAGCGGGGTGCGCATGATATGGATCGAACCGCAGGCTGAACCACCGACAGGCTGCTGGGCAACTCTGACGACTCTGGAAAGGCTGTGGACCGAGCCTGAGGCGCGTTGTCAGCCAGGCGACGAGCCGATGACCGAGGTGTTCTACGGAGACCGACTTCGAAGACGATCTGGCTTTCGGAAGAGTGGGTCTTGGAAGTCCGCATGGAGCGGTCGGTTCTCAAAAGGGTCGCTGGGGTGTTGCAATCCGTAACCTTCCTGTCACAGAGAGGTCTTTCCATCCATTCATGAAGCGCCGTGTCTGCCTTTTTGTTGCCGGTCTGATGGCAGGGGTTATCCCAGCCTTTGCGGCTGCCCCGTCCACCTCATCGGAACTGTTCTCGCTGCAACGGGTGTGGGAGGTGAAACTCCAGTTTCCTGCAGGTCAGTGGGAGGCCTTGGAACCCAAGGGCGGTGGAGATGGCCCCTTCGGAGGACCTCCCGGTGGCGGTCGCCCCGGCGGTGATCTCGGTGGATTCAATCCCAATCGCTTCATGGCCCCGGTTTGGATGAAGGCATTGGATGCCAATCGCGATGCCTCGGTGACGCGGGATGAATTCTTGGGGGCCTTCCGACGCTGGTCCACGGAATGGGATAGGGACAAGAAGGGTCACCTCGATACCGATTCTTTGCGCGAGGGCTTCAATCAAGTTTTGTCGATGAATCCCGGCGGCCCCGGCGGTCGTCCGGGCGGCGGCGGCGGATTCGGACCGATGCTCTTGGCCAAGGAAGGTGGGCGCAATGGGCTCAGTGGCGCGGCGGGACTCGTGTTCGAGTACGTCCACGCCGATCTAGAGATTGCCGGCACCCGGCTGACCAACGTCGCCGTGCGCTACAAAGGCAACGGCACCTTCATGGGCTCGCGCATGACCGACAAGAAGTCGCTCAAGGTGGACCTCAACGAATTCGTCTCCGGTCAGCAGTTCGCCGGTGTGGGCAAGATCAACCTGCACAACAACGTCACGGACGCCTCGTGGATGAACGAGCCGCTCTCGTATGCGCTCTACCGCGACGCCGGGGTTCCGGCTCCGCGCAGCACTTACGCGCGGGTCCGCGTCACGGCGCCAGGGTTGCACACCAACGACTACCTCGGCCTGTATTCCATCGTCGAAAATCCCGACAACCGCTGGGCCCAGGCGCGCTTTGGCTCCAAGAAAGGCGCGATTTTCAAGCCGGTCACGCCAACCTTGTTCCAGCACTTGGGGGACGACTGGAGGGCTTACACGCAAATCTACGACGCCAAGACCGAGCTGTCGGCGAAACAAAAGCAACGGGTCATGGACTTCGCACGACTGGTCACCCAGGCCAGCGACACCGAATTCGCCCGCCGAGCCCCGGAGTTCCTTGATGTCGACGCCTTTGGCCGTTTCATGGCCGTGACGGTCTGGCTCAGCACCCTCGATTCCATCCTGACCCTCGGCCAGAACTACGTGATGTACCTGCATCCGAAGACCGATCGGTTCCAGTTTGTCCCGTGGGATCTGGATCATTCCTTCGGCAACTTCCTGATGCAGGGCAGTCAGGAGCAACGGGAACAGCTGAGCGTCCAGAAGCCGTGGTCCGGACAAAATCGCTTTTTCGAGCGGGTCTTCGCGGTGCCGGCCTTCAAGGAGGCCTACTTGGCGCGGATGAAGGAATTCCAAGGATCGATTTTCCAGCCCGAGCGTCTGGCTCGTCAGGTGGATGAATTGGGAACGTTGCTGCGAGCGAGCGTCGCGGAGGAATCGCCCGAAAAGCTGGAGCGCTTCAACCAGGTTGTGGCCGGCAAGGCGGTCGCCAACAATCCCTTCGGAGGTCCTCCTGGTGGTGCCCGCGGCCCCGGCGGTCCGGACCGAGGTGGCCCCGGAGGCCCTGCTGGCTTGGGTGGTCCTAGAGGTCCCGGCGGTCCTGGTGGTCCTGGTGGTCCTGGTGGTCCCGGGGGTCCTGGCGGTCCTGGTGGTCCCGGTCGCGGCGGCCCGCCCATGAACCCCTTTGGCGATCCGCCCAAGCCCATCAAGGGCTTCGTGCCATTGCGCCATCAATCCGTCGCGGCCCAATTGGCTGGGACATCACCGGGAATGGAGTTGGGCATGCCCGGTGCCCCCGGCGGTAGTGGAGGGCCAGGAGGGCCAGGTTTTGGCCCCGGTCGTCCCGGCGGGCCCAATGGGGGTTCCAATCGTGGCCCTGGCGGCCCCGGCGGCCCCGGTGGTTTTGGCCCTGGCATGTTCATCGCCCAACCCGTGACCGAAGCGGCCGACACCGATCAGGATGGCAAGATCACGGCCCGCGAATGGACCGCCATGGCCGAGCGTTGGTGGAGCGAGTGGGACAAGGCTCAGAAGGGCTCGGTCAACGAAGACCAAATTGTCGACGGCCTCTCATCCGTCTTCCCCCCGCCCCCCGGCTTCGGCGGCCCACCCCGCTAATCACCTAGGGGTCGGTCCCGCACATTTACACAAAAGGGGACACTCCATCATAATTAGGATGGAGTGGTGATGAATTGGGGACAGGCTCCAAATAGGTATGCGTCGGTGGTGGCGTGCGCGGGATAGGCTCCGCGGGAGCGGTCCTGCGCGCGCAGGGAAGCTCTGAGGAAAGGCCTTCGCGCTGCGCGCGAGGAAGGGTTGTTGTTCGCTTCCAGAGCTCGCTCCGGCCCGATCCCGCTGCCGCCTTGAGGTATCCACGCCACCTGGGTCCAACAGCCCTCAGTTGCCCATAAACAGGGCACGCTTCACCAACTTTCGGTCCACCCAGGCGACGTCACGTCATGTAGACGGCGTCTGCACCGTCCAAAGGGTCACTGATTCTTGAAGGCGATTCCGGTGGGGTCGTTGTCGTCCCATCCGCGGCGGCTGTGGAAGGACCACCAGTCCTGTTCCTTGGGATTGCGCTTTTCGGGGCTTGCATGGGAATCGGCGAACACCAGTTGGATCGCTCCGTTGTGGGGCGCGTAGGCCGGTGTCCAATACGGCATTTCCCACAGTAGCACCGCAGTGGAGGTCGAGGCCACGGACGAGGTCATGCGGCCGCTCACGGGGCGGTCCACGTCATAGGTCGCCTGGTCTTTCTTCAGGAAGATGTGGTTCCACGGGTAGGTGATCCAATCGTTGTCGCGCAGCCAGTTGCGGTAGTTGTCACCGCTCAGCGCCGGATCCTTGCCGCGCAAGCCCACCGGGCAGGCGTAGGTGCTGGGAGAGGGCGGGGTGTTCTTGCTCTGCACCGTGACCACCGCGCCCGCACGATTGGTGCCCGTGTTCTTGCCCACATACGGCTCCAGCAGTTCGTAGTGGTACTTCTCGCCGATCTTGAAGGACTCACCCCACACCTTGCCCCAGTTTTTCGAGCGCGGAAACCGCTCGGCGTTGTCGCTCGTGTACAGGGCCACCCCGAGTCCGATTTGACGCAGGTTGTTGAGGCAATACGTGCCGTTGGCCTTGGCTTTGGCCTTGGCCAGTGCGGGCAAGAGCATGCCGGCCAGGATCGCGATGATGGCGATGACCACCAGGAGCTCGATGAGCGTGAATCCGGTTTGGCCTGATCTTTGGAAACGCTGTGCTCGGTTCATGGGGCCGGTTTTGAGGTTAGGGTTTGGCTTTTTTGGTCTGGGGTGGTTCTCCGACCAGAGGTTGCGTGCTTCGGAGATAGGCGAAGAGATCGCGTACTTGCTGAGGCTTCCAGCCATCGAGCAACCCTTCAGGCATCAGCGACAACCCAGCCGGGCTCAGTTCGGCAATTTCGCTGCGGGCCAAAACGACGTTCTGGTTGTCCAAACCCCGCAGCACGATGGATTGCGGATTCTGCTCCACCAAGAAGCCGGCCAGCGAACGGCCATCCCGGGTTTCGACCGAGTGGTTCTCGTAGCCCTCCCGGATTTCGGCACTGGGATTCAGGATCGCCAGCAAGAGCGACTCGATGTCGGAGCGGTCATGAACCGTCAGGTCGGGACCCACCTCGCCGCCTTGCGCGAAGAGACGGTGGCAGCCACCGCAGCTCGTTTGGAAAAGCGTTCGCCCGGCATACGGATCTCCGGCTTCGGCCCGAATCCAGCCGGCCCGCTCGCTAATTTGTCGATCGAGTTCCGCGCTCGTGGCCTTGCCGGTTTGCGGCCACACCGCCTCAGCCAAGGTCTGCAACTCGCTGTCACGGTGTTGTTTGATTTTGCGGATGATACTCGGAGGAACACTTTGAGGTGGAATCGCGGGAGCCGCCCAGCCGGAGGGCTTTCGGGCGATGGCTTGCACATAAGCCTTCGACCAGACGGGTCGGCTGGCCAAGAGGGCCTGGGCCGTGGGCAGCGACAAGGGTCCCAGTCCGGGATAGACACTCAAAACCACCTGGGCGATGGATGGATCGTCGTAGGCGGCCAGTGCTGTGAGGGTCGCTTGGCGCAGCGCGTCATCTTTCACGATCCCGCGACACGCCTTGCTCAGCGCCGGGACCGCTCCGGGGACGCGCACCTCGGCCAGCACTCCGAGGTACTCCAGTCGCTCCGCGCGCGTGGCGGTTTCGTCGACCACGGTTTTCAGCGCTTCGGCGATTGCGGCCGAGTTGCCTTGGCGCAGTGCGAAGGCGGCCGATCCCACGCCATGGCGTGCCATCGCCCGTCGGAGTGCCTCGGGCAAACCGGACAAAGCCCGTCCCTTGGATGCCTGTTCGAGGCCCGCCGCCAGACGACGGCTGTGGGACGGACTGGGTGAGAGGTCGAAGAGACGTGCGCAGTTCAACAGGTCCCGCTGGGTTCCCGCCTGAGCCCATCGGCGTGCCATCCGCTCGATGAGCTGGTGTTCGACCAGCGGATGTCTCCAGAAGGCCTCGTTCTGCCACAGCCCCAGCACCGCGGCCGAATCGCTTTCTGCGAAGTTCTCGATGGCCCACCACAGCAGCAGCGGTTGTCGCGGGTCGGTGTCGTCCTCGGACCTGCCAGCCAGTGCACGGACGATGGGCAAGCCAGCGCCAGCGGGCAGGCGTCGAGCCGTGCAGGCCAGTTGATTGCGCACACCCAGATCGGATTCTTGAGCGGCCATTCGGCTCAATGTTTCAGCCAAGGCGTCGGACACCGAACGGGGATCTCCCAAGAGGCGAACCGCCCACTCACGGACCGCAGCCTCTGGATGGGTCAAGGCTCGCTGGGCCAAGGCCTCGTTCCATCCGCCGCACACGTTCAAGGCCCAAAGCGTCTCGAGGGCCAGCTGACCCTGACTTTGAAAAAGCGCCTGGGTCAGGCCGGGGACTAATTCAGCATCCCGTCGATCTGCCAGGATCCGCAGCGCCATCTGGCGGGTCCAGCGGTTCGGCTGTTTTAGCGCCTTGATGAGATCGGCCGAGCTCGCCTTGCCCAGATCATTGATCCGGACCGCAGACGCGCCGCGCGCCTTCAATCGGTAGACCCGTCCGTTGGCCGCATCCATCCGCCCTTCGTGGTTGCGGAAGTGATTCACCTGCTGGTCATACCAATCACAGACGTAGAGGGCTCCATCGGGCCCGACCTTGATGTCCACCGGACGGAACCACCGATCGTCGCTGGTGACCGGATGCCCGAGATCATGAGTCCGGAAGGTGGATTGTTCCGGGAGGAATTCGCTCAGGACGATGCGCCCTTGGAGCGGTTCCACGCCGAAGAGCTGACCGGTATACCGAGACGGCAAGGCCCCGTGGTCATAGATGACGAAATTGTGGGTGAACCGCGGAATGCGGTCGTGGGCCATCGCCGGGAAATAACCGAAGGCGTAGGGATTGGAGAGGGGTCCGTGTTTCTCGAAGCCTTTTTGAAGATAGGCGCCCTGCTGATAGTGGAAGCCCCGCGTGTCTCCGCCGTTGTGGCCCGAGAAAATCCGCCCGCGGTTATCGATCTCGCAGCCGAAGGCGTTCCCGCCGCCTTCCGAGAACACTTCGTACACCCGCCGCTCGGGATGGTAGCGCCAGATGTTCTGACCTTGCGAATAGTGGGCCTTGGCATTGAGCGGTTTTCCGTCGGCCCCATGGACCCAAATGTTGGCCGTCACCGTGCTGCCCTGTGCCCCGTAGAGCCATCCGTCGGGACCCCAGCGCAGCGAATTGGCCACGCTATGGGTGTCCTCCAGACCGAAGCCCGAAAGCCGAACCTCCGGGTCACCGTCGGGCACGTCATCGTGATTGGCATCGCGGTAGAAGAGCAGGTAGGGAGGATTCAATACCCACACTCCGCCGCGGCCGCGCTCGACGGCGGTCACGATGTTGAGCCCATCGATGAACACCGAATGCCGGTCCAGGCGCCCGTCGCCATCGGTGTCTTCATGGATGCTGATGCGGTCCTTGCCCGGGAAATGACGGGGCGGCGGCGGCGGCACCTTGTCGTAGACCGAGCGCCACACGCTGTCGCGACTGATGCGCGTCAGGCCGGCGGGTGATGGATATTGGCGGTACTCCACCACCCACATCCGTCCGCGCTCGTCGAAATTCAAGAAGACCGGTTGGGCAATCTGAGGCTCGGTGAGTAACTGCTCCCACACCAGATCATCGGCCACCCGGAACCGGGCCATCGAGGCCTCCGGAGCGAGTGGGTCGGCCGCGGCCTCTTGAGGGAGATCCGGAGCGGGCGGCGTTGTATTCGTCACCACGTTGGCGGCGGTGTTCGTCGAGGCGGAAGCGGCTGAACCGGCCGGATGAATGGGTTTCGTCGTCGTGGCCGCGGTCTCCTTCGGTGCTGGGACCACGGGCTTTCCGGAGATGGCCGCTGCAGCTGGCGGCACGGGATCACGCAGGCACCAGAGGATGCCGTTGAGCAGCAGGCGTCGGAAGGAGGCTGTCTCGAAGTCGTCCGGGTTTCCGAGTGACGTGGCAAAGACCCGGCGCCCTTGAGCGGTGTTCAGCCAGGCCACGGGCTCCAGGGTGGTTTGTCCTTCAACGCGGCCTTGCATGAGCGGCACCACGGAGTCGGCTGGCTGTGACTGCTTGTAGAGGTGCGAGGTGGTGACTTGCCGGGCAGTGGTGACGCCGGTCATCACGATGTGGCCGGTCTGGCTGCCGATTCCCTCGATGAGCGTGCGTGGGCTTTGCGGTGGCTTGTTGTTGTAGTGGCCGCCGTATTTCATGCCCAACACGTCGACATCAAATGTGGGCCAGGCCACATATCCCGGCGCTTTGGGAACGGCATCAAAGCCATGGCTGGCCGTCCGGAGGGCGACAACCGGTTTGCCCGCGGCCACGTGCGCCTTCAGGAGGTCGATCAGACGTTGGGGCGGTGTCCGACGCCGGGTGCTGACCACCACCAAATCGGCGTCTCGGAGCCGATCGATGTCGGCGAAATCCGGATCACCTTCCCGGGGCGAGGCCATCACGGTGCTGACTTGATAGCCGCGGCCCGATAATTCAGCGGCCGCGAACGCCGGCAGCGTTTCCCAGGTCTGGTATTCGTTTTCTCCGATGAGCAGGACGATTTTCTTGGGCACATCCCCGGCAAAACGGAAGGGTGGTTTGCCCGTGAAATCGGCCCGCGTGATGCTGGGGCACCAGAAACGCTCGATGTGCTCGACCACCAGTTCGGTGCCGCGGAAATGCGACACGTAGGGGGCTTTCCGGTGGTTGTACATCGAGTCGGTCATGTCGCGCATCAGCACCACATTCTGCCCTTGCTGAACCATTTGACGGATGGCGAATGGCCGCCCGAGAACGCACATGTTGATGTGGACACCCATGACGATGACGTTGGTGATGCCCCGCTGGCGCATGAGGTAAAAGGCCTCGGCCGAATCGGTGATGGCATCTCCGTCGCGGATCTCCAGCGCTGGGTGCTGCCGGGTCCACGCGCCATAGCCGGGGCATTCCGGGCAGCCGTCGCAACCGCCGTCGGAATCATCGATGGGCAGCGGTGCCTCCCGATCGTCCATTCGGGAACACCAGCCTTGCAACGGGATGGCGGTCTTCACCGACGGAGCCGCCTGGGCGAGCTTTCGGCCGGGGTGATCTTGGTAGAACTTCAGGGTGTCGCTGGGGCAGTGAAGAATGAGCATGCCCTTCGCTCGGGCACCCAACAGTACCTCGTTCATGGCCGGGGCCATTTCACCGACGCGTTCGGTGGCGTCGGGGCAATGGTGCTGGTCCCACATGTCGCACACCACCACGGCGGTCCGCGAGGCTTCCCAAGTCACCGTGCCATCATGGGCCGTGGCCGCAGAGAGGTTCGTGGACCCAGTCCGCCAGCGAGTGTGCAAGGTGATCGGGTCTGCCTGAGCCGTGGTCCAAAGCAGAAGGACTCCGAGCATCACCCGAGCGATGGGAATCGCGACGCCTCGCCACGCTGAGCCTGTCCACAGAGCACGGGGGATCATTCACCGCCACAATGACCCGATTGCACCGCTCTTGGCTAGAGCCCATTCCCACTGGAAGTCTTTTTGCCTTCGATCGTCTCCACATTGACTGGGGTCTCAGCGAGTGTTCTCGGGGACAGGCTTGGTTGGTTGGGTGTGATCCTGGGGCTCCTGCATTTACCCCACGCCCGCTCTGGGTGGCAGCGATCAGGTCCAGTGAAAACCCGCCTCCTTCAGCATAATGGCTCCATCCCAAGCATCGGTGAGCCCCAATCGGACGATATTCACGTTCTAATTTATAATCACCACCCTGCGCTATGATTTATACATAGATTAAAACCAATTAAAATATAAACGCACTCAATCCTTATATAGAAGCACGATAAAATGCTTACAACTTTGTAAAGGATCTCACTAATTACACATATTTTGAAATCACGAATGATCTCCTAGCAAACAAATCAGATAACACAGTGTCCACGGATGCTGATCGTTTTCCCGTCCGTTTGAACCAAAACAAGGAAGAAAATCGTATGATGCCTCAAAATCTGCCCGTTGCTCCCCGAGGTGGGAGTCGGTCGCTCTCCACCCTCATCTCGCGAAGTCGGTGGGCGTTCCTGGCCTCAACACTCTTGGCGCTGGGCACTGGGCCGGTTCTGAATGCCGCCACGGCTACCCCTCAGTCGGTTTCCATGTTGGAAGACGCAGCGGCGGTTTCTCTCGTCCTCACCGGTAGCGGAGCGGGATCGGTGTCCTACAGCATCGTGACGCAGCCGACCCAAGGCGTTTTGACGGGTACCGCCCCCAACCTCTTTTACCGGCCGAACACCAACGCCAACGGCGTCGACAGCTTCACCTTCAAAGTGTCTGACACGGAGGGTGACTCTACACCCGCGACGGTTTCCATTTCCATCGCGCCGGTCAACGATGCTCCGGTGGCCATCATTCCGGTCGTGGACACCCCGGCCGGTATCCACTGGGTTTCGCGCAGTGCATCCGGATCCCAGTATTGGCAGGCGATCGCCCTGTCAGCCGATGGATCCAAGATGGGCGCTGTCGTGGATGGTGGCTCAATCTACTTGTCCGCCGACGGGGGCCAGAATTGGTCCGCGGTGGGTACGGATCGCAATTGGCAATCCATTGCCACTTCGGCGGATGGTTCAAAATGGGTCGCGGCGGTGGATGGCGGTCCGATCTATCTTTCCACGGATTCGGGTGTCAACTGGACGCCGAGTGCTTCGCCCCGAAATTGGACATCGGTAGCTTCGTCGTCCAACGGCCAGAATTTGGTGGCGGCCGAGTACGGTGGAAAAATCTACACCAGCGTGGATGCTGGCGTGAATTGGGCAGCGCGCGACAGTGATCGCCCTTGGTATTCGGTGGGTTCTTCGGGCAGTGGTAGCAATCTCGTGGCCGCGGTCTATGGCGGCGGTCTCTACACCTCGAGCGATGTGGGTACCAACTGGGTGCGGCGCACTTCCGGTAACCAGCTTTGGGTCTCGGTGGCATCTTCAGCCAATGGCCGCAATTTGGCGGCGGCTGAGGTCAACGGTTTCATTCACACCTCGGCCGATGGTGGCACTAACTGGACCGCGCAGGCGGCCTCCGGTGCCCGCTTTTGGTCTTCGATCGCGTCGTCATCGGATGGCTCGGAACTGGTTGCCAGTACTTACGGCGGCAAACTCTATACCTCGTCGGATTCTGGCCTGAACTGGACAGCCCGCGACAGCGACCGGCTCTGGTTGGGGGTAGGTGCCTCTGCAGATGGCGGGAGTTTGGCGGCGTTGACCGATGGCGGCCTGATCTATACTTCGCAAGACCTTCGCGCGCCCGCCGCAATCACCGTGCTGGAAGACAGCGGTGCCCAGACCAATTCGATCGTCTTCACGACCCTCACCGCCGGACCGGCCAATGAGTCCAGTCAGGCTCTGAGCATTGTGGTGACCAACGACAATGCGGCGCTTTTCTCGGTGCAACCGGCCTTCAACGCCAGCGGTGTCTTGACCTTCACCCCGGCCACCAACGCCAACGGCAACGCGAAGATCACCCTCGTTTCGGTGACCGATGACGGAGGCACCGCCGATGGTGGACAAAACACCACGACTCCGTCTCCCATCAACGAAGTTCAGGTCGTTGTCCTTCCCGTCAATGATGCTCCCACCCAGGGGCCCATTGCCGTTTCAGGGACCGAAGACACTACAGTGGCTTTCACGGCGGGCGCCTTCTCCGCCAACTACAACATCGGCAATCCGGATAGCCCGGTGCGCTCGGCGGTGACTTACACCATCGAGACGTTGCCAGTCTCGGGCATGCTGAAATTGTCCGGGGCACCGGTGTCCGCCCATCAGGCCATTCCAGTGGCCAGCCTGGGGAGCTTGACCTATGAGCCGGGCTTGAATGAATCGGGCACGAAGATCTTCCGGGTGTCGGTCTCCGATGGTGTGCTTTCCTCCCCCACGGGAACCAATGCGGCCGAGGTGACCCTCACCTTGGCTCCTGTGAATGACGCCCCGATCGCGGTGGCTCAATTGGTGAGCACCTTGGAAGACACTGCCGTGACGATCGCGTTGACCGGTACGGATCCTGACGGCGACGTGTTGACGGCGATGGTGGTCTCTGCCCCCACCAATGGTGTGTACGCAGGCTCGATTTATACACCGAATCTCAACTACAACGGACCCGATCGGATCACGTTCAAGGTGAACGATGGCACTTTGGAATCTTCGGTGGAAACGGTGAACATCTCGGTCCTTTCGGTGAATGATGCACCGGTTCTCGGGGCGGTGGCGGTGTCCGTGACGGAAGACACTACCGTGTCGTTTACTCCGGCCTTGTTCACCACGCAGTACAGTGATTTAGAAAACGATCCCTTCACCAGCCTGACGGTGGCGACCTTGCCACCCACCGGTTTGCTGACTTGGGGCGGTGTGCCCGTGGCTCTAGGCCAGGTCATTCCCGTGGCGGACCTCGGTGCTCTCGCCTACACCCCGGCGCTGAATGAAAACGGAGCGAAGACCTTCACGGTGCGTGCGTCGGATAGTTTTTCACTGTCGTTGCCGACCACGGTGACGGTGGTGATCGGTGGGGTGAATGATGCGCCGGCACTCACGGCGTTCTCCAAGGATTTGAACGAAGATTCGATTCTGACGTGGGCCGCATCGGACTTCGCTTCGAAGTACGCCGATCCGGAAGGCTCTGGCCTTTCGAGCATCAAGATCCTGAGCTTGCCCTCGGCCGGCGTGTTGAAATTCACGGGCACGAATGTCGTCGCCGGCCTGGTCGTCATCACCAGCCAGATAGATCAGTTGACCTACCATCCGGAGACCCAGGAGAACGGGAACGCCACCTTCACGGTGAGTGTGTCCGATGGCGATTTGTCGTCCGAGGCGTCTGTTGTGACCCTGGCCGTGGCCCCGGTGAATGACGCCCCCAGTGCAACCATTCCCACGGTGACGCTCATCCCAGTGGGTTCGACGTTGAACGCGGTGACCGGCCCTACGTCGCCGGCGAATTGGAAGTCAGTGGCCGCCTCGGCTGATGCCTCGACGTTGGCGGCTGTGGTCGACAACGGACCGGTGTACGTTTCGACGGATTCCGGATCGACTTGGACAGCCCGGGAAAGTGTTCGGAATTGGAGCAGCGTGGCCATGTCGACCAATGGCCAGGTGCTGGCCGCATCCGTCTATCGCGGCAAGGTTTACGTATCGACCAATGCCGGCGTCACCTGGAACGCCCGCGACAGTGATCGAAACTGGCGTTCGATTGCCATTTCCACCAACGGAGCTGTGATGGCCGCGGTGGCCAATGGAGGTCAGGTGTATGTGTCCGTCGACAGCGGCACCAACTGGACCGCCCGGGCGACCAGTGAATTGTGGACGTCTGTGGCCATGTCTGGCGATGGGCGCAAGATGGTGGCCTCGGTGTACGGGGGTTCACTCTACACATCCGAGGACATGGGGACGAATTGGACCTCGGTGGCTAGCCCGCGCCTGTGGAACTCGGTGGCCGCAAGCCCGGATGGACTGAAGTGGGTGGCCACAGAGATTTATGGATCGATTTGGATGTCCTCCAACGGCGGAACCACCTGGTCCGCAAATACAGCGGCTGGCATTCGCACCTGGATGTCCGTGGCCTTGTCGGCTGATGGCAACCGCATGCTGGCCGGAGTGTTTGGTGGCAAATTGTACCGCACCCTGGACAGCGGTGTGAGCTGGGTGGAATTGGGCGGCGACCGGAGTTGGGGCGCCCTGGCGGGATCATCAGATCTCAAGAAGGCCGTTGTGGCCGTGGACGGCGGTGATCTGTCGATCACCGGAGACTACAACATCCCGCTCACCCTCACGGTGACAGAGGACAGTGGCGTGTTTACCCAAGGTGGTTTTGCCACCGGAGCCTCCGCGGGTCCGGCGAACGAGTCCACGCAGGCGATCAGTTACACCGTGGCGTTGAGCAACGTCACCTTCATGGATGGAACGAATCTGTTCGTGGGCCTGCCGACGGTGAACGCCCAGGGCGACTTGAGCTTTGTGCCTGCACCGAACGCCAGTGGCAGTGCAACACTGACTGTGTCAGTGAAAGACAATGGCGGTGTGACGAACATCCTGGGCACGGTGACGGGAGTCGACACGGCGGTGGTGGGATCCTTCACGGTGATGGTGACTCCGGTCGATGATGTCCCGATCGCGAACGCTCAGGAGGTCGGTGTGGTGGAGGAGACGGCCCAGCTGATCACCCTCGGCGGAAATGATCCCGAGGGAGCCTCGCTGACGTTCGAGGTGCTGACGCTGCCCGCGAAGGGTGTGCTCAGCGGAACAGCCCCGACACTGACCTACACACCCACCTTGAACCTGACCGGAGCCGACAGCTTCACCTTCCGAGTCAAGGATGCGAGCCTGACCTCGTCGGTAGCAACGGTCTCCATTGTGATCACCAATGTGAACGACTTGCCGGTAGCTGTGGCCCAGTCGGTGAGCACCGACGAAGACACCGCCAAGGCGATCACGCTGACCGGAACCGACGTGGAAGGCTCCGCGTTGATCTACACGGTTGTGACACAGCCGACCAAGGGTGTGTTGAGCGGCACCGCTCCGGCGCTGACTTATACGCCGTCGGCCAACTTGGACGGGTCCGACAGTTTCACTTTCAAGGTGAACGATGGCACAGCGGACTCCGTGACCGCGACGGTGCTGATCACGATCAATCCGGTGAACGACATCCCCGTGGCGACCAACCTGGTGGTGGGTACCTTGGAAGATTCAGGCCCTGTGGCGGTGACGCTGACAGGCAGCAGTCCTGAGAGCCGTCCGATCACATTCCAGCTCTTGACCCAGCCCACCAAGGGCACCTTGGGCGGAGCGGCTCCGAACCTCACGTACACGCCGGCCGCCAATCAGGCCGGAACGGACACTTTCACCTTCAAGGTGAATGACGGAGTGGACAACTCCGGAGTCGCGACGGTGAGTTTGAACATCACCAACGTGAACGACGCGCCCAGCTTCGTGATCCCGACAACGCTCAGACCGGGTGGTGAAAACACCACTTGGACCCAGCTGTCTGCACCGAACTCGGCTTGGAACAGCTTGGCGATCTCGACCAATGGCAACGTGGTCGTGGCAGCATCCGGTTCCACCTTGGTTGTTTCGACGGATGGTGGAACAACCGGGACGAATGCCACGACGATTCCGGGCAGTGGCAGCTATGGCGCCGTAGCGGTATCCGCCAATGGATCCAGGCTGTTATTGGTTCGCGGCAACCAGTTGTACACTTACAGCGGTGGTGCTTGGAACGCATCCAGCAGCCCGTCGTTCAATTGGTCATCCGTCGCTTCTTCAAGCGATGGTACCAACTTGGTCGCGGTGGCCTCTGGAGACCGGGTGCATGTATCCACCAACTCGGGCACGACTTGGTCTGCCGTGGGTGTTGCGCGTGACTGGGAGGCGGTGACCTCTTCGGCCGATGGCTTGAAGCTGGCCGCAGCCGTGTACAATGGACTGATTTACACGACCACCGACGGCGGAACCAATTGGACGTCACGTGGGAGCGTGAACCGCTACTGGACGGCGATCGCCTCGAGTGCTGATGGATCGAAGCTGGCGGCGACAGAGGTCAATGGCCAGATCTACACCTCGGACGACAGCGGTGGGACTTGGACGGCGCGTGACAGTGCCCGGGCCTGGTCGTCCATTGCCATGTCGACCGATGGCAAGATCCTCTTGGCAGGTGTGCTGGGGGGGCGGTTGTACTACTCGGATGACTCGGGAGTGACTTGGACCGCCAAGGACGACGTTCGAGTGTGGGGATCGGTGGCGATGGCCGGGGATGGAGGCAATGCCGTGGCCGCGGTCTTGGACGGAGCCTTGTATCGAGCCGCTGGCTACCTGAGTGAGTACACCGTGACCGCGTCGGAAGATGCGGCGACGGCTTTGGCTGGGTTTGCGACGGAGATTTCCGCCGGGCCTTCCAGTGAATCGTCGCAGGTCGTCAGTTTCGTGCTCAGCAACGACAACCCCAGCCTGTTCTCAGAGGCGCCAGCCATCAGTGCGGCCGGTGATTTGACCTTCACCCCGGCGACGGAAGCGTTCGGTACGGCGTTAGTGGAGATGTATGCCCAAGACAACGGCGGAACCAACTTCGGGGGCTTGAATCGCAGCGCCGTGAAGCGCTTCAAGATCGCAGTGACAGGAGTGAATGACGCTCCCGTAGCCGGAACGCAGTTTGTGACGGTGGCGGAAGACACGGCCCAGGCCATCACGCTGATCGGGTTTGATGCGGAAGGCTCTGCTCTGACCTACACGGTGGTGCGTCCGCCGACGCTCGGAACCTTAAGCGGTACGGCTCCCAACCTGGTGTACACGCCCACGTTGAACGCCAACGGAGCCGACAATTTCACCTTCAAGGTGAGTGACGGCACGTTGGAGTCGGGCGTGACAACGGTGACGATCGTCGTGGCGGCGGTGAACGATCTGCCCGTGGCGTCAGGTCAGTCGGTGACCACGGACGAAGACGTGCCGACGGCCATCGTGCTGGTTGCCAGCGACGTGGATGCCAACCCGCTGACTTACACGGTGGTGACTGGACCGACTCAGGGCGAGCTGACTGGGACCGCCCCGAATCTGGTGTATGTGCCGAACTACAACGTGTCGGGTACCGATAGCTTCACCTACAAGGTGAATGATGGAACCGCCGACTCCCTTCTGGCCACGGTGTCGATCTCGGTGTTGCCGGTGAACGATGCTCCTGTGGCAGGCACTGTGTCAGTGAACACCGACGAGGATACAAGGGTAGAGATCACACTGCAGAGCTTCGACCCAGAGGGTACAACGTTGACCTACAAATTGGTGCGCCAGCCCGTCAATGGATCGTTGAATGGCGATGGAGACCATTGGCAATATCTCCCGAACCCCGAATTCAATGGCACTGACAGCTTCACCTACACGGTGAGTGACGGTGGGTTGGAATCGGGTCAGGCGACGGTGTCCATACGGGTGAACTCAGTAGCTGATGCACCCATTGCCCAGTCCCAGTCCCTGAAAGTGATTCAGGGAGCCTCGATGGCGGTCGTCTTGGCGGGGTATGACGGAGACCAAGATTCACTCATCTACAAGGTGGTTACGCAGCCAACTCAAGGTGTATTGACCGGAGAAGTACCTAATTTGAGTTATCAAGCCAACGACAACGCCGCGGGATCCGATAGCTTCACCTATCGGGTGAACGATGGGTTGATGGATTCTGGATTAGCGACCGTGCGGATCTCCATCGGCGAGAAGTCGACGATGGGAGTCAAAGTCTTCGACGGGTCTGCGATCACCTTCGAGGTGCGTGGGGCGAACGGAGCCTTGCTGGAGGTTGAAAGCGGTTCCTCGCTGGGAATCTGGACTCCAACGGCCATTCGGGTGGTAGGTCGCGGACGGGATATTCCGTTGCCCGTTAATTTCCCAATCGATCCTGAGGTTCCGGCCCGCTTCTGGCGCCTCAAGGTTCTATCGACACCGTAAGTGAGCGGGTCTCGGGCATACCGAGCTCTCTAAAAACGCGCGCGTCCGTGAGGGAAACCTCCGGACGCGCTTTTTTGTGGGACAAACTGTTTTTCAGTCCCGCTGTAGATCTTGTCTTGATTCTATATCCCCTCCAAAATGGCAAGAAGGCCGGAATGAAGGATTTTTAGTCAACCCAAGATCATCCCGTCGAAAAGAACCGTATGACCTCCAAGAAAGCATCCACTGCTTCCATTCCGGGAATTTGGCAGCGAACTCTCCCAACCCTCGGAGAAGTGCCAGCAAGCCTGATGGTGGTTATGATGTTTTTTGTTGCGGGCCTCTCGGCCTTCGCAGGAGGAAATGTTCCCGTCGCGTCGAGCATGTCCATCACGGTGCTCGAGGATTTGCCGGTGACCATTCCGTTGCAGGCGATCGACAACGAGGGCGACCCGTTGACTTACTCTATCGTTTCACAGCCTGATGCGAAATCCGGGGTGCTGTCCGGGACTGGAGCCAATCTGACCTTCATTCCGGTGAACAATTTCAACGGAGACGCTACCTTCACCTTCAAGGTGAATGACGGGACTTCGGATTCCGAAGTGGCCACGGTTTATATTGAGGTTTTGTCGGTCAATGATGCCCCGATTCTCAATGGATTTGTGGTGTCTGGAAAAGAAGACGAGCGGATGAGTCTCAGCGAGTCCTTGTTCAGCGCCCAATATTCAGACTTGGAAGGGGATCCTTTTGACAGCCTGACGGTGACCACATTGCCCAAGACCGGTGTGCTGAAATGGGACGGAACCCCCGTGTTTGCCGGTCAGATCATTCCGGCCAATCTCCTGGATCAACTGATCTATGATCCGGCGAAGGATGACAACGGGGTCCGGAGTTTCACGGTCCGAGGCTCGGATGGGTTGTCTCTCTCCACATTGACCACCGTCACGATGGTCATCGCCGCGGTCGATGATCTCCCGATCGCTTTGGCTCAATCGGTGACCTTGACCGAGGATATGGCTCAGGGAATCACTCTGGTGGGTTCGGACGTCGAGAAAGCGCCACTGACCTACACGGTCGTGCAACCGCCGACCAAGGGCGTCTTGAGTGGGAGCGGATCCGCTCGAACCTACACCCCGAATCCGAAAGAGCATGGATCCGATCGTTTTACCTACAAGGTGACCGCCTCGGGCCAGGATTCAGAAACGGTCACCGTCGCCTTGTCGATCATTTCGGTGAACGACGCCCCCCGCTTTCAGATCCCGAAGTCGACCAACGTGGTCGGAGACAATACGACGCCCGTGGTGGTGTCGGACTTTGTTGTGAATGCCGTCGAGGATACGTTCACCTCCGTGGAGGGGTTTGCGACGCAAATTTCCTCGGGTCCCGCCAATGAGTCTCTTCAGACGGTGAAGCTGGTGCTCAACGTGATATTGAATCCGGAGTTGTTTGCGATAGCGCCCGCG
>CAMATE010000028.1 GCA_945861075.1 Akkermansia muciniphila | reverse complement strand
GCGCGCGCAATTCGAGGAATTCACTCAACCAAGCTGCAGCTCGGTCCCCCTCGTCTAGGGCCTGGGTGGCATGTCGCCACACCGTGACTGGACGTGTCGCCTCAAACGGACTTCCGGGAGGGCGGAACCGGGGGACCGTGAGCGGTTCCATGCCCGGGGCCCGGAGTTCCAGCGCGTCGGCGGTCAGGGCCGTTTCGATGAGGGCCATGCGGGGCGTCTGTCGTTGGGTGACAAAGCGGCCAGCCTCATCGACGACCATCCACTCCCGGTCGTGGGTCAACCCGTGCGACGTCACCAGGGATTGTGTTAGGGCGATGCCCCGCGCGGATTTCACCGGATACACCACCAAGCCCGTCAAGCGAACCAGCTGCGACATAGCCAGATCGTCCGGCTTCTCCGACCCGTTGGCAACCGATCCAGTCCCCAAGGAGCCTGTCCCTTGTGAGGAGCCTGTCCCTTGTGAGGAGCCTGTCCCTTGTGAGGAGCCTGTCCCTTGGGGCGTGGCGTAAATCATGCTCCAGAATTTGACCTAACAGGGGGATATCGGGAGGCATCGGGGGAGGCAGGCTCACTTCCGGGGTGTGAGTCTTGGGAGTGGGCTTTGGGTTACCTTCAACTCTCCTCTCGCATTGTGGATCGGTGGTGACTCATGGTCTCACCATGCACCTTGAGTTGAGCCGGGTCTTCAAGACCTACGGGCGCTCCCGTGCCCTGGATTCGGTGTCGATGAGCCTCGAGCCAGGTCAGGTCGTGGCGGTCTTGGGTGCCAACGGCGCCGGCAAATCGACCTTGCTGAGGGTCTTGTCCGGCCTCGTGAAAGCCGATCATGGGGAGGTTCGCTACGATGATCGCCTTTTCCGTCACGACGACCTTGAACTCCGTCGTCGGATTTTCTTCCTGCCGGATTTCCCGCCGATGCTCGATGGCGTCTCCATGCTGGCGAATCTGGGGGTGCTCTTGAAGGTCTACGCTGCGGACGGCCCGGGTGCGCCCGAGCGTTTGGTCGACTGGCTCCAGAAGCTTGATGTGCTGGAGTTGGCCGAGAAGCCCATCGACACCCTCTCTCGCGGGCAGATCTACAAGTCCGCGCTCGCGGCTCTGTTAACCATTGACCCCGAACTCTGGCTCCTCGACGAACCGCTCGCGTCCGGGATGGATCCCCGGGGCCTGTCGGTGCTCCGGAGCGAGGTCCGAGCGGCCGCCGCGAGAGGGCGCACGGTGGTGTTCTCGACTCAAATCCTCGAGGCCGCCGAACGCCTGGCCGATAGGGCCTGCGTGTTGCACCGGGGGGAGTTGCGTCTCTTCGAATCCATCGAAACGCTCCGTACCCGAGGCGGCGCTGATGGCGATCCATCCGATCCCGTGGTGGCGGCCCTGCTCGACCAACTCCGCGATCCATGACGCATCTCCTCCAGCCAGGAACGGCGTTCTTACAGGCGGCCCGTCGTCGTATCACAGCGCTTCTGGGGGCCTATCCCCGCAGGCCGTGGATCGTCCGCGCCGTCTCAAGGGTCACGGGTTCTTGGGTGATCCTGGCGCTCCTGGTCCTAGGATTTCTCTTTTCTCACTGGATGGTCGCCGAACAATCGCCCGGCCTTCGGAATGCCGGTTTGGCGTTTCTTCTGCAGCTTCTGATCCTGGCCTTTTCAGGGCACTTGTCTGGAGCACGGAATCATCGGCATCACGCGGCCTGTAGTTGGTGGCCGTTCCCGGAAGAAGCCGTTGTCGACCTGTTGCTGCGCCAAGCCTTGGTGAGGGGAATCGGGTTCGCCTGCGCGGGTGCGGTGGGATTCGCCGCAGCGGCTTCGGTGCTGTCGGTGGGTAGTCGTCCGGTAGGCTGGGTGCTGCAAGGAGCAGTGATCGGCCTGTGGGTCGTGCCCCTGGGGGTCCTGTTCGACGGAGTGAACATTCGCTGGCGGTGGGTGAGTCGATACCAAGCCGCGATCGTCTTCAGTGGCATGGCGTACTTGGTGCTGCGGCGTTTTCCGCCGCTCGGGCTCTGGTTGGATCAGCATGGAGACGCAGTGGCGCTGGCGATGCCGTCGGGTTGGCTCATCCTTCCGTGGGCCGATTGGCTGGAGGGTCGGGCGTCGATCCGGTGGGGTTATCTGGCGCCCGTGGTGCTGGCCCTCCTCGCGCTTCCTATGGCTTGGCGTCAGCTCCGGGCCGCGGGCCGGTTCCGCGAGCGCACCTTGTTTTTGCTATGGGGCGAGATCCCTGAGAATGCTCCTCAGGGATTCGTCGACCAGATCCACACCTCCCTTGCGGAAGCGCAGGCGGCCCACCTTCCGGGTCCAACAGCGAATGCCGATGCCATCCTGAGCCGGGCGTTCCTCGTCTCCCCCTTGGCCGATCCCCCCGGCTGGGTCCAGAGACAGGTTTGGCGGTGGTGGACTCCCGAGCAACGGATCGCGGCCGAATGCATGGTCCGTGGCTGGAACCGGAGAGGTTTGGCCGATGGCATTGGTTGGGTGTCGATGGCCTGTGCCTGGGGAGCCCTCCTGATGTTCAAACGCTCCGAGGGATCCCAATGGTTTGCTGGGGCCGTCGTTTCCGGGATGGTCGCGATCATCACCCTGGTTCCCTGGATTTCAGCGTTCTCCCAGGTGGGAGTGATCCGGATGTTTCCGATCCGGCTACAAGCGGTGGCGGCCCTGCGATGGAAGGACACGGCGGTCCGGTGCCTGGTGGTTGTGCCGATCTTGGTCCTCGGGGGTACGGTGGCGGCAGGCATCAACGGCGATCCGTTGGAAGTTGGGGCCCTCATCGGCTTCCAGGTGGCGCTGACTCCCGTGGTGCTGTCGCCGCTGGCGACTTTGTATGGGCTGCTGAATCCGGTCCGTCTCCGTGGTACTTCGGGTGCCTTCCTGAAGGTCGTCGTAGCGGTGGTCTGTCTGATCAATATTTTCTCGGTCCTGCTCCAGTTTCTTCCGCTGCTGGGGTTGATCACCGGAACCCTCTGTATTGGCCTGAATGCGGTGATCTTGCATTGTGGCAACCGTTGGTTCGACGCCTGTCGGATCGACGCCGAACCACCTGCCTCCGCGATGCTGTAAGGTTTTTCGGGAGGAAACGTTCCCGAGTTTGGCATTCCTCGCGTGGGCGATGCGGGTTTAACTCAAGGCCATGTTGTTGACGCCGTCGGAACTGGACAGCCTGACGCGCTTGATCCACCGCTCGCCGCACACGCTCCTGGGTTTGCATCCCTTGGGTGACGGGAGCGGCATGGTGGGGCGTGCGATGATCCCCGGGGCTGTGGCGGTGCAGTTGGTGGCGGTCTATGACCGATCGCAAGCCGTTCTCGATCTTCAGCGCCTAAATTCCAGCGATATCTTCGAAGGAATCCAACGTTCCGCCTCGCAGGTGTATGCTTACGATTTGCGAATCCAGTGGGCCGACGGATCGGTGACCCAGGGGCGGGATCCCTATTCTTTCTGGCCCACGGTCTCTGAGAATGACCTGCACCTCTTCGGCGAAGGCAACCACCTGCGGTTGTACGAGGCGTTGGGTGCGCGGTGCCTGACTTTGGACGGCGTGAGTGGTGTCGCCTTTGCTGTCTGGGGACCGAGTGCCCGGCGTATGTCCGTGGTGGGCGATTTCAACGGGTGGGATGGCCGGCGTCATCCCATGCGGCAACTGGGATCCAGCGGCGTCTGGGAGATTTTCATTCCAGGGGTGCGCGAAGGAGCATTGTACCAGTTCGAAATGCTCGACGCCCAGGGTCATATCAAGATCAACACCGACCCGATGGGATCGGCCTTCGAATTGCCTCCGCAGAGGGCAGCCGTGGTGTGGGACACCCGTAAGTTTGCTTGGACCGATGAGGCTTGGATGGATCGCCGCCGCCAGACGAATGCGTTGCGGTCTCCGATGAGCATCTACGAGTTGCATGTGGGCTCCTGGAAGAAGAAGTCCGTCAGCGAATCGCTGGGCTACCGGGAGTTGGCCGAGCCCTTGATCGAATACTTGCGGAGCACGGGGTTCACCCACGTCGAGTTGATGCCGGTGGCTGAACACGCCTTCTATCCAAGTTGGGGATATCAGGTGACGGGCTTCTACGCGCCGACGCGCCGCTATGGCACCCCAGATGATCTTCAATACCTCATCAACGCCCTGCATGAGGCCGGCTACGGAGTTCTCATCGACTGGGTTCCCGCGCACTTTCCGAAGGACGATTGGGCACTGGCCCGCTTCGACGGCACCGCTCTCTACGAGCACGAAGATCCGCGCCAGGGCGAGCATCAAGACTGGGGCACGTTGATCTTCAACTTCGGCCGCCACGAGGTGTCCAACTTCCTCATCGCCAACGCCCTGTGTTGGTGCGACCGCTACCATGTAGACGGCCTGCGCGTGGACGCTGTGGCCTCCATGCTCTACCTCGACTATTCCCGCAAGGAAGGCCAGTGGATCCCCAACCAGCACGGCGGCCGCGAGAATTTGGAGGCCGTCGAGTTCCTAAAGCGATTCAACCATCATGTCGGGGTCGAGTTCCCGGGCGTGGTCACCGTCGCTGAAGAGAGCACCTCGTGGCCCATGGTGTCTCGGCCTCCGTGGATTGGTGGGCTGGGTTTCACCCTGAAGTGGAACATGGGGTGGATGCACGACACGCTGGGTTATTTTGGCCGGGATCCCATCCATCGGCGCTATCACCAGAATGATCTGACCTTCGCCATGCTCTACCACGGGCATGAGAATTTTGTGCTGCCGCTCTCGCATGATGAAGTGGTCCATGGAAAGGGTTCGCTCCGTCGCCGCATGCCGGGCGATGACTGGCAGGCCTTCGCCAACTTGCGCACAGTGCTGGGTTATCAGTGGTTCTTCCCGGGCAAGAAGTTGATCTTCATGGGTGGCGAGTTGGGTCAGGTTTCCGAATGGAATGTGAATGGCGAGGTCGATTGGGGGCTTTTGAAGCAGGGGCCTTTCCATGCCGGTGTCCAGCGGTGGGTGAGTGATTTGAATCACGCATACCGATGCGAACCGGCCCTCTGGCGCGGGGATTACGAGGCCGATGGGTTCCAATGGATCGACAACGGGGATCACGCCAACAGTGTGTTGAGTTTCATCCGGTCCGACCGGGAGAGCGGCGGGTGCGTGCTGGTGGTCATGAACCTGACGCCGACCTTGCATCGCACCTATCGGATCGGGTTGCCGCGGCCGGGTCGATGGAGTGAATTGCTCAACTCCGACGCCACGGTTTACGGAGGCGGCAATCAGGGCAATGCAGGCGGTGTTGTTTCTGAACCGATTGCATGCCACGGGCAGCCCCAATCGGCCGAATTTGTCCTCCCGCCCTTGAGTGTGTGCGCGTTCCGGGCGAAGGGTCAGTGACGGCAGGGTTCCGTTCGGAGACGTTCCGCGGGTCAGGTGTTCCCTCCGCTGAATCTCAATGCGCCACGTAACGTGGGCGCGTTGCGGACGAGTCTCAGGTTTGTGCGGTTGATCGGTGGCGCATTCGTTGGGATGCTCGGGTCGGTTTATTGCCCCATGGCACTTGTTTCGCAAAGCACCCTTGAGCAGATCCGCGCTGCCAACGACATCGTCGATATCATTGGCGCTCATGTTCCACTGAAGCGCAATGGCGCCAACTTCGTGTGCCTGTGTCCGTTCCACAAAGAGAAGTCTCCGAGCTTCAACGTGAATCCCTCGCGGCAAATCTTCCGCTGCTTTGGCTGCGGGAAGGGCGGGGATGTGTTCGCCTTCGTCAAAGAGTACGAAAATCTGGATTTCATGGACGCCGTCCGGCGCTTGGCCGAACGCGCGCGGATTCCGCTGGAGATGGACAACGATCCAGCGGCCCGCGACCAGCGATCCATCAAGGATCAGTTGCTCAAGCTCCACGAGGCCATCACCCAGCGCTGGCAGCAGTGTCTGGCTGGTGAAGCGGCGGGACAGGTGGCCCGGGAGTATCTGGAGCGCCGGGGGGTCCACCCGGATGCCATTCGTGAATTTCGTGTTGGCGCTGCGCCCGAGTCCTGGGATGACACGGTGAACTGGGCCAAGGCCAAGGGGTTCTCCCCCGAACTGTGCGAGACGGCTGGCCTCATCCTGCGTCGGGATTCTGGCGGTTGGTACGATCGCTTCCGTGGGCGTTTGATGTTCCCGATTTGCGACGAGCAGGGGCGGGTCATCGCCTTCAGTGGGCGCGTGCTTCAGGGCGACGAAAAGCAGGCCAAGTACGTCAACTCGCCTGAGACTCCCATCTTCAGCAAGGGCCGGGTGCTCTTCGCCCTCGACAAGGCCAAGCGTTCCATTCTCGACGCGGGAAAAGTCATTCTTGCTGAGGGACAGTTGGACACCATCGCCTGTCATTCGGCAGGTGTTCGAAATGTAGTGGCCCCGCAAGGGACTGCCTTCACGGCCGATCAGGCCCGGGTGCTCAAGCGCTATGTTGACGAGGTCGTGCTGTGCTTCGATGGCGACAAGGCGGGCCGCAACGCCGTGATCCGGGCCTTGGATCCGCTCCTGGCGGCCGGGTTGGCCATTCGCGTGGCCAGCATCCCGCCTCCGGACGATCCCGATTCGTGGATCCGGGCCCACGGTGCGGAATCCTTTCAAGCCCTCCTCAACCGTGCCCAGGGCATCTTCGACTTTTATTTGCAGGGTCTGTGTTCCGAAAACGACACCGCCTCTGATCGTGGTCGCCTGGTCGTGCTGCGGTCGATGGGGGAGGCTGTGCACAAGACGGCCAACGCAGTGCTGATCGACACGTATGCCCAACGGACCGCGCAACGCTTGGGCGTGGATGTGCAGGCGGTGCGAGCCGAGTTTCGCAAGCAGGCCGCGGGAGCCAAACCCCGGTACGAGCGAACGGAAGAGGAACCGCCGCTGACGGAACCGGACTCTCCGATCGTTCAAGAACGGCCCGGGGTCAATGAGCTGTGGTTGCTCAAGTACGTCTTCCTGTCGTCCGAATTGCAGAATTTCGCCGCCGTTCATCTGGAGCCCGATTGGGTGCCGAACCCGGCTGTTCAGCGGATCCTCGCGATGCATTTCCAAGAAGGAGGCGATGTGGTGGGGTTGCTGGGCCATTTCGAGGGGGATCCGTTTGCCCAGTCGCTCATCACCGAGGCCGCCACCGAACAGCGAGAAATTCCTGAGCCCGAGCGCCAGTTGGCCGACGTCATCCGCCGCCTCCGGGATGCGTGGTTGGAGCGTCAGATCGCCTTGCGCAACGGTCGTCTGGCAGATCCCACCCTCGATGACGATGAGCGACTGACTCTCCTTTCCGAGCTCCAAGCATTGCGTCTGCGCAAGCGAAGCGCGTTGGAACCCATCGCTTAATTCCATCGAGGCTTTGAATCTCGGTTTGACACACGGAAGGCCGAAGGGTTTGATTTGAGCTCGGACGGCGCGCTCGTCTATCGGCTAGGACACGGCCCTCTCAAGGCTGAAAGACGGGTTCAATTCCCGTGCGCGCTACCACTCTTCTATTCCTTCCCTTCGGTCTCTCCAGTCCTCCAGTCCTGTCGGTTGTCTGAAATTGGGCGGGTGACTCTGGCCTCAGTCTTTCATTACCCGTCCCTGTCGGCTCTGTCGGCTTTGGATCGCCTCCTGACCGGTATGATTTCCCGGGTCGGGGTCTCCTCAAACCAAGACTCCCAAGTCTGCTGATGCGGAGCCGAGTTTCCAGGGATCCGTCCTCCAATGCGCAGCTTTTGACAAGGGACAGGCTCCTCACAAGGGACAGGCTCTTTTCTTTGGGAATATCGATGTGTCGTTTTGTCTCTATGATGGGCGGGTTTGTCTAAAACGTCTCTTGATAGAGGTTTTAGTCGCAAAAATGATATTTCGATAACGATAAAACACATCCGCTATGAGACCGGGGCTCTTGGCATCTCTTAAGCAGTGAGGGACGTATGAGCCCGCATGTGGCTCGATCGACAGCAAAACTCAACACTCGGACACGAAACTTATGACAACTCCCCGTTCTTCCCTGAGCTACGTTTCTCCCTTCGCTCCGCTCTTCAGTCGTGATTTGGAACGCCTCATTTCGGGCGGTGCGGATCAGGATGGTGGATACCGACCCGATCTCGATGTTCGCGAGGATGCGAAGTCGGTGACGGTTCAAGTTGATTTGCCAGGTGTCCGTCGCGAGGACGTTCAAGTCACCTTCCACGACGGTGTGCTGAGCATCGTTGGTGAGCGCCAATCCGATTTGGTGAACAAGCAGGATGTCCGTAGTTATCGGGAGAGGTTCTTTGGGCGCTTCGAACGCCAGTTGACCATCCATAGCCCGATCAATGCCGATCAAGTTCGAGCCAGTCACAAGGATGGCATTCTAACGGTGTCGTTGCCCAAGGTGGAGGAGGTGCGGCCGCGTCAAATCGAGATCGCCACCGCCTGAGGCGAGGCTTTGATAAGACGATTCACGGTTCAAGCAACGGGGGGCGCATGTTCATGCGCCCCCTTTTTGTTCATGGCGCCTGGCAGGGGGCTCTTTTTAACGAGTCCAAAGCCTGTCCCCAATCAGCGTTCCCTGTCTCTGCGCTCACAACATCGGGAATCTATTGCACTGGCAGGCTTTAGAATGAGACGTTTTCATCGTTCTAGAAAAAACCATGAAAAAGGTAGAAGCCATTATCAAGCCGTTCCGTCTCGAGGATGTGAAATCCGCCCTTCAGGCCGCTGGCCTGGTAGGGATGACCGTTTCTGAAGTGAAGGGCTTTGGTCGGCAGCGTGGGCACACCGAGATCTATCGCGGATCGGAGTACACGGTGGATTTTCTACCGAAACTGAAGATCGAACTGGTCGTGTCCGACGCTCTGGTGCAGACAGCCGTGGATACCATCATCAAGGCGGCCCGCACCGGAAAAATCGGGGACGGCAAAATCTTTGTGTCCTCGGTTGAAGAGGTGATTCGAATCCGCACGGAGGAGCGTGGGGAACAGGCCGTCTGATTAGGATTCCTTCATGAAATCGTCTCGCTTTGCTGCGTTTCTTTTTTCCGCAGTGTTCCTATTGATCGGTTTGGCCTCCGCCGCAGAACCCGGTGTGGAGCAGCGTTTGGCCGATTTGGAGGCCTATGTTCGCAATACCGCTCCAACGGGCCCTCTGCAAGGGCAACCGGGTCCCGGCCACAATGGTTGGATGATGTTGAGCGCGGGCATGGTGCTCTTCATGAGCCTTCCCGGTTTGGCGCTGTTCTACGGAGGTTTGGTGCGTCGCAAGAACGTGCTGTCCGTCATGGCGCAATGTCTGGGTCTGGCCGGTTTGGTGGGGGTGATGTGGTGGGCTTTCGGCTACTCGGTCTCTTTTGCCCCGGGTTCACCGTGGATCGGTGGCCTTCAGTGGTCGTGGCTCTCCGGTGTGAACGCCGATCCCAATGCCGACTACGGACCGTGGGTTTCCCACAACGTGTACGCGATGTACCAGATGATGTTCGCCATCATCACCCCGGCGCTCATCGTGGGAGCCATCGCCGAGCGCATGCGCTTCAGCGCCCTGATGGTGTTTTGCATGGCCTGGATGGTCATCGTCTACTTTCCGGTCACTCACATGATGTGGGGAGTCGGCGGATGGATGAACGGGCTTTGGAATGCCAAGGCGGCGATCCGCGCCATAGATTTCGCCGGAGGCATCGTCGTTCACATGACTTCCGGTTGGAGTGCACTGGCGCTGTGCCTGCTGCTCGGGCCCCGTCGGGGTTTCGGTCGTGAACCGATCCCGCCCCACAGCATGGTTCTCTGCATGGTGGGAACCGGCATGCTGTGGTTCGGATGGTATGGTTTCAATGCCGGCAGCGCCGTTGCAGCGGACAAGATCGCCGCCAACGCCTTCACGGCCACCACCTTGAGCGCTTTGGTGGGGTTGCTCACTTGGGGTGCCTTGGAACGCATCATCCGCGGACGTCCGTCGATCTTGGGACTTTGTTCCGGCGCGGTTGCTGGTTTGGCGACCATCACCCCGGCCAGTGGTTTCGTGAATCCGACGGGTGCCATGCTCATCGGTTTGTTGGCAGGCCTTTCCACCTTCTGGGCCTGCAGTTGGCTGAAGGCTCGGTTCCGTTATGACGATTCCCTGGACACCTTCGGCGTGCATGCCGTTGGCGGTACCGTGGGCACCGTCATGGCCGGTGTCTTGGCCAAGTCCGACATCAACCCCAACCTCTCCGCCGAGTGGATCAAGCCGCTGGTCGGCCAATCGCTCTGGTGGGAACAGGTGAAGGCCGGTGGACTGGTACTGGTCTTCTCGGTGCTCGTGACAGTGATTCTCTACCGCGTGATCGACCGGTTGATGGGCTGCCGTGTCTCCGAAGACATCGAGGATCAGGGCCTCGACCTCGCTGAGCACGGCGAAGAAGGCTACACCCACTGACAGTGTTGAGGGTGGCCCCGATCGTGGGCCGTTGCCGGTGATCAGACCGGCAATGGCCAGCGGAAGTGGGACTTGAGCGGAATGGTCCGGCCCGTAGCCGAGGAAGCCCGGGCTGCGGTGATGATCTCCAGAACATGGAGGGCTTGTTCGGGTGTCACCAACGGTTCTTTCCCGGTGGCCAGACATTCCGCGGCCAAGGCGGCTCCCTGCTGCCAGAGGTATCCGCCCGATTCGGTGGACTCCCTCATGAGTTGTGGGCGATCCATTGTGGCCCACTCGACCCCTAGCGGGGCCCAATCATAACCGACCATACCTACATATCCGCGGCTTCCGGTGATCTGGATGGTGTGACGCTTTTCACCGGACCCGTCGTGCCCATGGGGGTTGAAGTAGTTGAAGCCCGACTGGACATGCGAAATCACGCCCTTTCCGTGGTCGAGCAGCAGCATGGCGTTGTCTTCCTCGGTGACCCGAATATTCCCCTTCTCATGGATGCTTCGCTCCGGGGTGACGATGGTCAGCATCGCGGTGACTTTTCGGACCGGTCCCAGCAACCCGGTCAGACTGGTGAGGTTGTAGACAGCCAGATCGGGCAAACTGCCTCCGCCCTTTTCGTAGAAAAACGAAGACCAATCCGGGCCCTCGTGACCATAGAAGGCATGAGCCGCGGCGATGCGTCCCAGATCTCCGGAGGCCACCTTGCGGGCCATGAAGGCGAACTGGGGACTCTGCACTGTGATCGGTGCCCCCCAAAGTCGAACGCTCCGTTGCCGAGCCAGTCTCAGCAGTTCCTCGCCGGCCTTCAGACTGTTGGCGATGGGTTTCTCACTCCAGACGTGCTTGCCCGCCTGCAGGGCGCGCCGGTTGATGGCCTCGTGCGCTTGCATGTCGGTCAGGTCGATCAGGAAATCGAACGGGACTCCTGACAACATGGCTTCGATATCCGGATAGTGATGCCCCACCTGATAAGTTTCAGCCTGCTTCCGCGCGCGTTCCGGGCGGATGTCGCAAACACTGACCAGCTCAACGAACGGGCAATCCTTGAGGACTGGCAGGTATTGATTGGAGACACTGCCGCAACCGATGACGCCAGTGCGGATGCGGCGCGGTGTGTGCTCTGCAGCGCGCAGTGTGGATTCCAAGGAGGACATCGCGAAGGTGCCGGTCGCGAGGAGGGAGGCTTTGGCGAATCCGCGTCGGGAGACCTCGGTGGAAAAGGCTTCAGGAAGGTTCACAGGAATATGGGAAACAGTTCTCGCGATAGCCGCTTGCTCCCCAGACTGCAAGGTTCAAGACGGGTTCCGGAGGCCATGGAAATCGGCGCTTGGAGTGTGGTCGATTCCTACCGTGGGTTTTTGGAGGGTGCATGGAACCTCCTCAGTTCGGCAACCCGCGGAAATAGGACTCCAGGGCTTTCGGGCTTGGGTTCAGCGCCCTTTGACGGCCTTGTGTCCGGCGGCTTCCCATGCGGTGATGCCGCCAGAAAGATTCAGCACTTTATCGAACTTCATTCCGTCCATTTGACCGCAGGCTTTGGCGCTGCGGCCCCCCACGGCGCAGTGGACGAGGTAAGTCTTGGACTTGTCCAGGCCCGCGAGCGTTTCTGCGAATTTGCCGCCGCGGATGTCCAGGTTGATGGCACCTGGCATGTGGCCGTCGGCGAATTCTTCGGCAGTCCGCACATCCAGCACCACCACGGAGGCATCCTTGCGGAGCTTTTCCCACTCGGCGACATCGATATTGCGGAACCGCTGGGTGGCCGAAGCCTCAGCCGTTGCCTTGGTCGCCGGCTTGTCGGCCGCAGTCGCGGAAAGGGACAGGCTCGCCAGACTTGCGGCGATGAAGTGCAGGAGACGTTTCATGAGTTGAACTGGATGGTGGGGGTGACGGTGGGGACGGTCGTTGCTGGCGCGCCGATGGGTATTCGCCAATGGCTATTCGCAGCGATGCTCCTCAGGAAAGCTTCCAGCCGGGGCGATAATCGTGATGGATCCATCGGTCGGCCTCAGGCACACCCCGGGCGCGCAGGTTTTTGGCATCCCACTCGATGACCTTGCCCGTACGGAAGGCGAGGTTTCCGAGTTGCCCGATTTCGGTCAGGTGGCAGCCGTAGGTCAACGGGGAGTCGGTCTTGCCGACCCCCTTGCACGCCGCGATCCACTCTTCGTGATGGCCGATGGAATCCGGAATGGAGCGGGGCGGGGGAGTCGAACCGCGGAACTGATCTTCGGGCAGCAGGACGTAGCGGCCGTAGTCGGCCAAGAGCATCCCCTTGTCGCCGACGAACAGTGTGCCGCCACCCCATTTGGAAAGGTCGGGAGCTCCAGGAACCCGGGGACGCTTGGCTCCGCTGTACCAGTGCATGCGGACTGCAGGAGCGTTGCCCCGGGCCGGGAAGTCGTAATGGACCACCATCCACGGCGGCGCACAGTGGGCGTCGGGGGCGGGCCCCTCGGCTTGGATGCGCGTGGGTAGGGGCAGGTTCAGGGCCCACACACCCAGATCCATGTGATGGCAGCAGAAGTCCGACAGCGTGCCGCCGCCGAAATGCCACCAGCGACGCCAATTGAAGTGCACCCACTCCGAGCTATAGGGCATGGGCTTCACGGGGCCCAGCCACAGATCGTAGTTGATATGGGCTGGAACCGATTGAGGGCCGGGCAGTGGCTTGGTGTCCCAGACTGATCCGGTCCAATGATGCACCTCCCGCACAGGTCCAATGGTGCCCGCGCGAATCAATTCCACCACACGCCGGTAGTTGGAACCCGAGTGGATTTGATTGCCCGTCTGGGTCACCAATCCGGAACGGGTCACTTTGGCCGCCAGAGCGCGGGCCTCGGAGATGGTGTGGGTGACAGGTTTCTCACAATAAAGCGGGCGGCCAGAGGCCAGCACCGCCGTGGCAATGACCGCGTGGCTGTGGTCCGGCGTGCTGACCACGATGCCGTCGAGATCGGTGCGGTCGAGCAGTCGACGGTAGTCGGCGTACTTGGAGGCACCCGGGTGTTTGGCGGCTGCTGCGCCGAGTCGGTCTGAGTCGATGTCGCAGAGTGCGACGATGTTCTGACTGGAAACACCGGCCAGATTTTCACCACCGCGCCCGGCCACTCCGATGACGGCCAGGTTGAGCTTCTCGTTCGGGGATACTTTGCGGGCAACCCGTGGCGCTTGGCATCCGGCCGCCGCGGCGGCTCCGGCAATGGCGGCGGAACGAAGGAACTGTCGTCGATTGAGGGACATGGTGGTTTTTGGCGTTTCAGTCGATGGACAAGGTTCGGATCACGGCTTGGGCAAGGGGAAGCTGGTCCAGCAGCGTTCCATCTCTTCCTTGGAGGGCACCTTCAGCGGTCGCACGATGCGGAAGCCCAGGAACTGCGCGTCGGTCAGATACCACTTGGACTTGGGCAGCTGCGGGTCGCGCATCTTCCAGCTCGCATCGCTGGCCCGACGAGCCGCGCTGCGCAGGCCCTCCGGATCTTCATCCCAGGAGCCACCGCGCGCCACGTGCGGATATTCGGCAGCACCCGGGGTGTAGGGGACATCGCCCACCTTGGAATAGTCGGCCACGTAGGCGTCGAGCACCCATTCGGCGACATTGCCGTGCATGTCGTAGAGGCCCCAGGCGTTGGGCTTTTTCTTGGCGACTTGCTGGTATTTCTCACCGGCGTTGGCGAAGTGCCAGGCGTAGTCGCCCAACTTGGATTCATCGTCACCGAAGGAGTACTTGGTGGTGGTGCCGGCCCGGCAGGCGTACTCCCACTCGGCCTCGGTGGCCAGGCGGTAGAAGTGACCGGTCTTGGCGGTGATCCACTTGCAGTACTTCACGGCCGCGTAGTGGGTCATGGAAATGGCCGGGAAGTTCTCCTTGCCCATGCCGAAGCTCATCTCGACGTACGGGGTCGTCGGACGAGAGACCGCATCGCTTTCCTTTCCGATGTAGGGGTTCACGCCGGGCTTGGCGTTGTCCGGCAGCAGTTCGGGCATCGCGAGCCAAAGTTCCCGCTCCATCCGCTCGGTCGGCACGTTGGTTCCCTTTTCCAGTGAGGGGAACTGGAAGAGCTCGTACTCGTTCCAGGTGACCTCGGTCTTGCCCATCCAGAACGGCTCGATCTTCACCTTGCGCTGCGGACCTTCGTCTTCCTTACGTTTGGCTTCTCCAGCCGGGCTGCCCATGAGGAATTCACCGGCGGGGATCGGCAGCATGTCGAATTTTACGTCGGAGCCCGCAATCGGGTCGCTGTACGCCTTCATGTCGGCCGCGCTGGACTCCTTGGACACCTGCAGCACCCGGGCATGGATCGCCGCGATCATGGCATCGTTGTCGCGGGTGAGCAGGGAGGCGGCTTCCTTCTGGCTGAGGGTCACGCCATCGGGCCACTCAGCTCCCTGGTCGATCCAGTCACGGATGAGGTCGGTCTTGGCCTTCGGAAGCGGTCCACCCTTCTTGGCCGGCGGCATCAAGTCATCGTGGTCGGCCGGCAAGACGGTGGTGGTGTACACCTTGGAGGCCTCGGCATCGCCCTTCACGATGGCCTTGGAGGCGAAGAATTCAGCCTTGGAGTCCATCCGGAGATCGCCCTTGGCATGCCCTTCCTTATGGCAGGTGACGCAGTGAACCTCAAAGATCGGCTTCACTTCCTTGACGAAGTCGACCTTCTGCTTCTGGGCGAGCTTGATGGCCTCGGGCCAAGCGGCACCTTCTTGGATCCAGGTCTTGAGGGTTTCCTGCTGCTGGGTGGTGAGTCGGTCACCCTTGGGCGGCATCAAATCGTCGTGACCGTCGGGCAGAGTGGTCGTTGTGTAGATCTTGCTCTTGGCCGGGTCGCCCGGGACCAAGGCCGTGCCACTCTCCCCCCCTTTGATGGTGTCGGCACGGGTCACCATGACGAGGTCACCCTTGGGCTTTTCGGTGCCGTGGCACTTGAGGCAGTGCACTTCGAGAATGGGGCGGACCTGTTTCTTGAAATCCACCGGGTCGGCCGCGTTGAGGAGCAGTCCCGCGGTCAGGGTGGTTGTGATGGCGACGAATCGGTTCATGGAATGTTGTCGGAGGAGAGGATACCGCCGGGCCTGTTGCCGGTGTCAAATGCGGTGACGGTCTGGAGGCCTGAAAGCTTCAAGCGGATTTGCCGGTTTGTGCTGTCAGGAAAACTGCGTGAAAGCGGTAGAGGTGTCTTTGGAAGGGGTGGGGAAGCATCCGTCTGTGCAGGCCGATCATTGCCCGCCACCGATCTTCGGATCGAGCCAAGGAGTCGCCCCCCAGTACCAGCGAGAACTCTTGAGCAATTCCACATGCCCTTCGCCAAAGGCGACCACGCTCTTGCCAGAGTGGCGCAATTGGGGGCCGCCCCAGTTCGGGTCGTCCGAGGTCACGCATCCGCCGCAGGGTGCGTCATTGATCGGGTCATGCAGGACCCAGGCACCGGCTTTTTCCGCCGATTTTTCGGTTACGCACTTCAGGGGGTCTTTCGCGTCTGCGCTCTTGGGCTTGGTGCCGCCGTCGGTGATGACCACGGTTGCCGAAGGGGAAGCCATGCCGGAATCCTTCACCGGAGGATAATCCTTTGCATCCCAGACATTGGGCCAATCACACCCGCCGGCTTTGAAGTTCATCGAGTAGTTGGAAATCATCTTGTCGGTTTGTTCCGAGGCGTAGATGGCCCAGCTTTTCTTGAAACCCGGGGTCTTGGTCGGGCAGATGACGATGTTGGTTGTCTGCAGGTAGGGCTTGAGGAAGTTGAACCACAGGCGGCGGTTCACGTTGTCACCTCGGACCCAGAAAGTGGGCGTGAAGTACCCTTGATTGTCCGAGGCGTAGAGAGCCTCTGAAATCATTACCTGCCTCAGGTTGCTCAAGCAGTTGGATGATTTGGCCTTCTCCTTGGCCCGGGCCAGCGCCGGCAAAAGCATTCCAGCCAGAATGGCAATGATGGCGATGACCACGAGCAATTCGATCAGGGTGAAGCCAGCCTGACGCCTGCGGGGAATCATAGGATGACTGTCTAAACCGAAAGCGCCCATTTGTCTTCATCGAAGATGGAGTAGTGAGATTTTCAACGCCGGGACTTGATTCCCGGGGCGCGAAACCGCATTCCGGCCGGAGGTGATCACGTTTTTGAGAGGCAAGTTGGTCGAGGCCCTGCCAACCCAGGTGGTGATGGAGGTCCAGGGCGTGGGATATGAGGTCCTGATTCCGTTGTCCTCTTATGATCGATTGCCGACTGCGGGGACCGAGGTGCTTCTCCTCACCCATTTGGCGATCCGTGAGGACGCTCATCTGCTTTACGGTTTCCTGACCGCGTCGGAGCGCGACCTCTTCCGTTTACTCATCCACACGGTGAGCGGCATCGGTCCCAAGATCGCCTTGAGCGTCCTGAGCGGGATGAGTATTGCGTCTTTCCGAAGCGCCGTTGCTGCGGGTGACGTCAAGGCCCTGTCGTCGGTCCAGGGGGTTGGACGCAAGACCGCTGAGCGAATCGTGGTGGAGCTTCGGGATAAACTGGGTGGCTTCGGATCGGTTGGATCGGCTCCGTCACCGGTTTCCGGAGGGGCTGCGTCTGTCCTCCGGGGTGAAGACTCGCGGGGTCCCGATACGGTGGCCGCCCTCATGGCCTTGGGAATCAAACCGGCCGAAGCGCACGATTCGGTTCGGGCGGCTTTGGCCATGCTCGGGGCTGAGGCCACGGTGGAGCAGTTGATTCGGGCTTGTCTGCGGCGCAACGCCTGAACCCCGCCTAAACCGGATGAGTGCTCATTCCCGTCCAAAACGTCCTGTTTCAGGCGTGGTGGTTCCAGAAGCGGCCCGCTGGCATGGCCGGTTGGCCGCCCGAGTCATAGCGCTCCTGGCCCGACTGCTGGCATCCAGCCTGCGCTGGCATTGGACGGACCATTCCTTCTTCAACGATACGGGAACCGAGCAGCGGGCGATCTTCGCCATCTGGCACAATCGACTCGCCTTGTCGTTGATCCTCTACCACCGCCATGTGGCCCGATGTGGCAGCGGTCGTCGTTTGGCGGCGTTGGTCAGTGCTAGTCGGGACGGTGGGTTGCTGGCACGGGTGCTTGAACTGTTTGATGTCGTGGGAATCCGCGGATCTTCCAGTCGCCGCGGCGCACCGGCCCTGCGCGAATTGGTTTCAGCGGCTTCTGGAGGGTGCGATTTGGCCGTCACCCCGGACGGCCCTCGAGGCCCCCGCTACGAGCCACAGGCAGGTGTTATCTCGTTGGCGCAAATCACCCAGCTTCCCATCGTACCGGTTTCGTTTCGTCTGGGTTGGAAACGCACCCTTCGGAGTTGGGATCGGTTCCAGATCCCCATTCCGTTCAGCCGCTGTGAGGTGGTCTTCGGGGAGCCGATTTGGGTGCCTCGACAAACCGATGAAGCGGGCCGCGAACAGAGCCGACTCCTGCTGAAGGAGCGCCTCATGGCCATGACTCACGACTGAATCCAATGGACGGGCCGAGGACTGTCCCGGCCGTTGTCCCTTACTTGCGCTTGAGTTGTTTCTTGGTGTCCGCCTGAAGGGTGTCCACTTCGTCCCGCACCTCGGATCGGTTCTTGGAATCCATCCGGTCAATGAAGAGGACGCCGTTGAGGTGATCCACCTCGTGCTGGATCGCGCGCGCCAAGAGCCCTCCTGCTTTGAATTCGAAGGACTCGTTCCGATCGTTGATCGCTTGGACCTCCACCTCGGCCGGTCGGCAGACATCTCCGTAAATTTCCGGAAAACTCAGGCAGCCTTCAGGACCTGCAGCCACCTCGCCCACGGGTCGTATGGTCGGGTTGATCAAAACCAAGGGCATGAAGGCGTCGACATCGGCGGGTTGCCCAGAGATCCAGAGTTGGCTGGGGCGGTCTTTGACGCCCCGGACGTCGATGATCGCCAATTGGAGCGCCAATCCAACTTGCTGGGCCGCCAGACCAATTCCATTGGCCTCATACATGGTGTCGAACATTCCGGCGATGGTGCCACGCAACTTGTCATCCACGGAAGCAACGCGCGCTCCGCGCTGGCGGAGGATGGGGTCTCCATAGTGGACCACGGTGAACTTCATGGGCGAAGGCTGTCGCAAAAGACTGAGCCTGCCTAGTCCGCGTGGATCGTTTGTGAACCTTCTCTGCATCTTGGTTTTCGCTGCGCAGCCGCTTGGAAGCGGGCAATCGGGTTGTTTTTAGGTCGATCAAACCTCTTCGGCGCGACCGGTTCAGCCTCGATTCAGGCTCGCTGCGAATTCAGGATTGGCTCGCAGGTGCTTGACTCAAGCCGTCTGGTGGGTAAGGTGCGCGGCTCCGCGGGCCAGAAAGTCGGCGGATCTACAGCGATGAAACGTCAGTACCAACCGTCGAAAATCCGCCGTCAGCGTCAACACGGATTCCGTGCCCGCACGGCAACCAAGAGCGGCCGCGCCATCCTCAACAATCGTCGTCGCGTGGGTCGCCGGCGTTTGACTCCAGTGTGAGTCGTCTGGAGTGGTGGGTCCACTCCCTGCCGCAATGAATCCGCCGCTGCGGCTCAAGTTTTCCAGTCGGCGCCGGATCAGCCGGTCCTCCGACTTTGCTCGTCTCAAGGAAGAGGGGCGCCGCGAAATTTGCGGCACTCTCATCCTGAACTGGTTGCCCGCCAAGCATTTGCGCTTGGGGGTCGTGACCAGTCGAAAAGTGGGTTCGGCAGTGATTCGCTCCCGTGCCCGTCGCCTTTTGCGAGAAGTATTCCGCCAGCACCAGCACGAGGTGACAGAACCTGTTTCCATCGTATTGGTGGCGCGCCACTCGATCGTAGACAATTCCTTGGAGACTGTTCGCAGGGATTATCTGCGAGCCTTGTCCAAGGCCAAGCTTCGGAAATCCTTTCCGACTGCGACTGCAACTGCGGACGCCCCATGAACCCGATTCAACACACCTTGTTGGTCTTTGTGCGGATCTACCGATGGGTGGGTTCTCCGATGAAGCGGTTCTTGCTGGGCCCGGAATCGGGTTGTCGATTTATTCCCTCGTGTTCCGCCTATGCGCGGGAGGCCATCGAGAGGCATGGTGCTTCCCACGGCGTGGCATTGACCCTCGGGCGCATTGGCCGTTGTCATCCTTGGGGTGGATGCGGCCATGACCCCGTGCCGGTGCTTCCGACCCAAAGTCCGTCTCCGAGATTATTCAATTTTCCCAAATAGACCATGGATCGAAAAGGTATCGCATTTCTTGCTGTCTGCCTCGCCGGAATGGTGGGGCTGAAATATGTGGCCGACTTCATCTGGCCCACCCCGACCGGTGCCCGCCCGGTGGCCTCCGCCGCTGCTTCCACCAATGCCTCGTCAGCGAAGGTCAATGCTCCCCCGGCGAATACCACGCAATCAGCCCCCGCGTTGCCAGTGGGGCCTGTGACGGCTCCCGCTTATCAGTCGGTCGAGGAGTTGGTGGTGCTTGAGAATGATCTCCTGCGATTGACCTTCACTACGCACGGTGGTGGGGCCCGGTTGATCGAACTGAAGAAATATCCGGCCTCGGTCGATTGCCGTGACTCCGCGGCCAGCGGAGTACCTTCGGCCTTGAACCGTTTTGCCACGCTGCCCGCCCTCACCCTGGGCGCGGGTCCACTCACGGGTGATGGACTCTTCAGCCTTCGTAAGACGGCCGCCGGGGTTCATGCGGAGAAGACCCTGAACACCGGGCTGCTGGTGTCTCAAGACTGGGGGCTCTCCAACGGCTATTTCTTTGAGACCGTAGTCACCGTCGAAAATCGCAGCGCTGCTGCCATTTCCATTCCGGCGCATGAATACATCGTCGGTGCGGCGACCCCCATGGATCGTCATGACATGGCCGAGGTTCAGGGGTCCTATTGGTTCAATGGTGAAAAGGCCGAGCAAATCAACAAGGCCTGGTTTGCCAATGCGACATTGGGTTGTTCGACGATCAGTACTCCGCGGACCGAGTTTTCCGGCGGCAACAGCAACGTGGTCTGGGCCGCCGTCCACAACCAATTCTTTGCGCTCATCGCCCAGCCCGATCAATCCCCAGCGGGTGTCCGAGTGGTGGATGTACCCCTGCCGGCACCGTCTCCGTCGGAGCTGGCGGCCGATGGTCGGTTGAATCCTCAGCCGCACGCCTTCCACACCAGCCTCACCTATCCGGCCCAGACCTTGCAGCCGGGTGAGAAGGTCACGCGTCGTCACACGATCTACGCTGGGCCCAAAGAATACAGTCAGCTCAAATCGAGCGAGAAGCAGATCGATCTCGTGATGGATTTCACGGGCATCACCGGCATCTGCGCCAAGGCGCTCCTGCTCCTGCTCAATGCCGTCCATTCGCTGATTCCGTCCTATGGAGCGTCGATTGTCGTGCTGACCATCCTCATCAAGCTGGCTTTCTGGCCCCTGACCAATGCCAGCACGCGGTCGATGAAGCGGATGTCCACCCTTCAACCGCAGATGAATGCCATCCGCGAGAAGTACAAGAGCGACCCGGCCAAGATGAACCAGAAGACCATGGAGTTCATGAAGGAGCACCGGATTAATCCCATGGCTGGATGTCTTCCGCTGGTCCTGACCTTCCCGGTGTTCATCGGGTTCTTCTTCATGCTGCGGACAGCCATTGAACTGCGCGGCGAGAGCTTCCTGTGGTGCTGTGATCTTTCGCGGCCCGACAGCGTTTATGTCGTTCCCGGACTGGGCTTTATCCCGCTTTTGGGAATCCCTGGCATCGGGCTTCCGCTCAACATCATGCCGGTGCTGTACCTGGCGACAGCCTGGTGGCAGTCCACCCTCACTCCTGTGTCGCCGCAGATGGATCCGGCCCAGCAGAAGATGCTTAAGTACATGCCGGTTTTCTTTGGTGTGCTTTTCTACAACTACTCCGCTGGCCTGACGCTGTACTGGACGACCCAGAATTTGATGACCATCCTGCAGACCAAGATCACCAAATCGAATGAAGGGCCCGGGACTGGAACCGGCGCTGCCGTCGTTGTGCCTGTCCAGCCCGGACGTCGAAAAGGATCTGTTTAATTTTCCATGAGTGCCAAAGACACCCTCTGCCAGATGCTCAAGACCCTTGGCTTCGAGGCCACAGTCACAGAGCAGAACTACGAGGATATGCTGCTGCTGGACAT
>CAMATE010000027.1 GCA_945861075.1 Akkermansia muciniphila | reverse complement strand
GGGGTTTGAATCGGTTGTAAGGATTGTTCACCGTCCTTACTAAGGACTTTCTCTTTGAAGACTCTCCATTGATAGTAAGCCGCACATGAAACTAACGATCGCCAAGGATCAGCTGCTCGTTGGCCTTCAGGCCGTCCAGAACATTGTGGGGTCCCGCTCGACGCTCCCCATCTTGTCCAATGTTCTCCTCGAGGCCGGTGATCGCCGACTCTCGCTGACCGCTACCGATTTGGACGTGACCATCACCTGTTCCGTGAGCGCCACGGTGGAGCTGGCCGGCCGAGCCACGTTGCCGGTCAAGAAACTGGTGGACATCACTCGCGAGCTGATGGCGACCGACATCGAAATCGAGATCGACGAGAAATCGGTGGCTTCCATCCGCGCCGGAAGCGCGTTTTTCAAAGTCAACGGTCTGGCGGCCGAAGAATTCCCGCCCCTGCCGGTTTTCGCTCAAAACCGGACCATCGTTATTCCCCAAGACAAGCTGAAGGGGATGCTTCGGAAGACGAGCTTTGCTGTCTCGACCGACGAGAGCCGATTCGTTCTCAACGGCATCTATTTCAGCCTCAAGGAGAACAAGCTCATCCTGGTGGCCACGGACGGGCGCCGTTTGGCCCTGTGTGAGGAAGAGTTGGAAATCTCGGCAGACAACCAAGCCGATTTCATCTTGCCGACCAAGGCTATCAACGAGTTGACCCGGCTGTTGCAGGGCGGCGGCAATGTTGAGGTCAAGTTCACGGAGAATCAGGCATCCTTCGCAACCCTCCCGGCCACAGAAGGAGCCGTTTCGGCCGTTCTGGTGACCAAGTTGGTCGACGGTGTGTATCCCAACTACCGGCAAGTGATTCCTGCAGAACCGTTGGAACGCGTACCGCTTAATCGCGAAGAATTCCTCAAGTCGCTTCGTCTGGCTGAGATCATGACCACCGACAAGCAGAACTCGGTGAAACTGACCTTCAGCCGTAATCAATTGGCGATCACCGCCAATGCGCCGGAAGTCGGTGAGGCTCGCCAAACGGTGGCCATCAAATATCAGGGCAAGGATTTCGCCATCGCGTTCAATCCGGGGTACCTCATGGATCCGCTGAAGGCCTTGGATACCGACGAAGTGTACTTCGAACTCATCGATGAACTCAGCCCGGGCGTTCTCAAAACCAACGAGCCGTTCTTGTACGTCATCATGCCGATGCGCATGAGCTGAGGCATGAGCTGAGGTTTAGGCCTTAGCCGGTCTCAGGTTTGGGTGTGGAGGTGGTCCGGAAAATGCATTCCCCGATTGCGTCGAGGGGATGCGATGCGGTTGACTCGGGCTCTTCCATGAAGACTCCGTTTCGTCGTCACGCTTGGGCCGCTCTGGTGGCCACTTTGTTGGCCGTTGGTTGTGCCAGTCACACAGCGGCCGTGGGTACGGGTTCCCATTTTCGGGGACCGGTTGGCATTCAGCTCTACAGCCTCCGGGCCCAGTTCACCCGTAATGTTCCCCAAACTGTCGAGACGGTGAAGGGTTTCGGCATCCACGAGGTGGAATTGGCCGGAAACTACAATCTCAAGAATCCGGTTGTGCGACAAATGCTGGTGGAAGCCGGTCTCAAGCCGATCGCAGGGCACTTCCCGATGGACCGCATCACCGGCGAGACCGAGGCCGTAGCCAAGGAATGTCAGCAGCTCGGGATCCGCTATGTCGGAGCGGCCTGGATCAAGGGCAAGGGCGAATTTGATATCGAAGCCGCGCACAAGGCGGCCGCTGATTTCAACAAAGCAGGCAAGGCTTTGGCCGCGCACGGGATCAAGGTTTTCTACCATTGCCACGGCTATGAATTCAAACATCAGGATGCCCAAGGTCGGAAGGCGATGGACATCCTGATCCAAGAAACGGACCCGCGGTATGTGGCCTATGAAATGGATATCCTTTGGGTCCAATATCCCGGAGAAGATCCGGCGGCATGGCTGGCCAAGTATCCAGGTCGTTGGGAATTGATGCACCTCAAGGACCTCAAGAAGGGTGTGCCGACCGGTTTCCACAACGGCGGAACCGATCCCAACAACGATGTGGCGTTGGGAACGGGTCAGATGAATTGGCCGAAGATCCTCAAGGCGGCCCAGAAGTCGGGAGTGAAGCACTACTTCATCGAAGACGAGTCGGCTTCCAGTGTGGAACAAATCCCCCAGTCTCTGAAGTACCTCGAGTGTGTTCGCTGGTGAGTGCCGAGCAGCGTTGATTCATCATATCGGCTGCAAAAAAAAAGGCCCTGGTTCGCTGTGAGCGGCCAGGGCCTTTCTGTTGAAAGGAACTCACTCCGGTTTGGGCATCTTCGAGCCCAGACGGATGTATTCCCAGAGGGCTTGGATGGTCTTGGGCCCGTCGCCCTCAAGCACGTCGCCTAGAGCGCTCTTGCCCTCTTCATCGAAGTACGCAGGCATCTTGGAGTTGGGGTCGAGAGACACTGGATTGCGGAGCCAACGACGATAGAAATCGGGCTGAAGGCGTTCGAAGGAGTGAGCGAGGTTGATTCCAGGAGCCTCGAACACTTGAGTGGCTCCGAACTCGCCAATGCTGTGACAGGAGATGCAGGCAAATCCTCCGGAGGTTCCAACCAACTTGTGTCCGACCTTCGAGAGTTCGGTATCGGGAGCGTCATCGGCGGGAGTGACTGGCGGCAATCCGTGTGCCGTGGCCAAGCCTTTGGCCAGGAACGCTGCGTGAGTGGGGAAGGCAGGCATCCGGGATTCGAGCCAAGGCCGAGGTTTCCATGATTCGGTTCCACCGATGAAACGGGTGGCCCACTCAGGCTTGAGTTTTCCACCCAAGAGTTCCCAAGCGGGGAATCCCTCAAACTTGCCATGGCATTCACGGCAGGTGAGGGAGGTGGACTGACGCTCAAGAAAATCGGCAGCCGTATGTCGAGTGAGTGACAAACGGTCACTCTTGCCGAAGGCGACCAGGGCCGAACGGTCAGCCGCGCTCAGAACAAAGCGGGGAGCCTTGGACTCCGAGGATGGAGATTCGGCCAAGCAACCGGATTTCCAAGCATCTGGCTTCAGCGAGGCCAGAGCCGGAGCCTTGAAAGAGTTGGGAAGGTCCAAGGAGTGACAGTTCAAGCAACCGGAATTTTGGACCAGGCTCTTGCCTTTCAGGATGAGCGTTTCGTCAGTCGGAGCGGCGCGTTCGACGGGTTTATCAGCGGCCGACTCCAGATAGGCCGCCAATTGGGAGGCCTCATCAGGGGACAGTTTGAAATCCGGCATCCGAATCCAGGCGAAGTGTTCTGAAGGCTTCTTGAGAAAAGCGACCAACGCTCCGGGAGTGAATTTCGCTAAGACCTGCTTCTGGGAAATCTTAGACGCATCGGCCTTGGCATCATCCGGAGCCACATGGCAGGCAATGCAGTGCAATTTCTCGTACAGAGCCTTGCCGGCATCCACCAGTTCGGAAGTCGCCGCAGTTCCGGGAACAGGTGGAGTGGCTGACTTCAGAGAGGTGAGGTAAGCAGCGACCGCATCGGAATGGGCAGTGGCATCGGCTCCATGGAAGAGCGACGGCATGGGGGTTCCAGGGCGCATGGACGCCGGATTGGCCACCCATTGAGCCAGCCAGCCGAATCGACGGCGGGAGCCGATTCCTGCGAAGGCGGGAGCATCAGCAGCCAGATCAGGCATGCCTCCGGGAGTGGTGTGGCAGTGAGCGCAGCGGTGTTCGGCAAAAAGGTCACGACCTCTGCGGAGTTGATTGGCGAGGGAGATTTCAGGGGTGGTTGTGTGATTGAGCGCCCCGACCGGGATGGGATTGAAGGGAACCTCTTTGCCCGACCAGTAAACCCGCACCATGGATTCGCCGGATGGGGGAGCGGAATACTCCGCCCGGATTTTGTTGGCACCTTTGTTGAGACGAACCTTGGTGCTTTCGATCCAAGCGGGGGTTTTTCCGTCGGCGTCGAGCACGACGACCTCGTTGATGGCGAGCTTGAGGTGGCCGTTGAAGAGTCCGTGAAACGTGTAGTCGCCACGAAGGTCCACTGACAAGTCTCCGGACCACACCGCTGAGAATGGGCCAACGGGAAGGAAAGGGGTCGCGGGCTCACCAGCCGGGACGAAGAGGGCGATGCGGTCGTCGGCTCGATGGTCCGAAGCGGTCCCGGATCGGAGGGTTTGAGCCAGACCCGCGGTGGATTCAGCCGCAGCGAGAGGGTGGGAGCCAATCAGGTTCAAGCCTGCGACCAACGCCAGAATCAGACCGCGGACGAAGTGAGAAAAGGATCGCACGGCCTCAGCGTAGAGACCGGCACGAGCATGGGTCAAGCGAGCCCCCTCCGATCGGTTGACCAGAACTGTCTGAAGGGCAGAATGCGAATCAATCGGGCCGAGCCGTGTCGCCCATCTGGGGAGAACCTTCGAGTACATCGGCGGCAGCGGTTGTGGGATTGGTCCAGCGGGACAATCGGACGCGACCCACCCGATTGGAGGCTCGATACAGTTCCAGAACCGTTCCAGCTTGAGGGATCGCGCTGAAGGAATAATCCAAGACAACGAACCGTAGGCGGTCCTGGACCAGGACCACGGTGCCAACGCTGCCATCCAAGGGGCGGATGATGGCCGGGAAATCGGGAGCAGGCGTCAGGATATGGGATCGAGAACCGGAACAGCCACTCAAACCGATCCCGCTGACGATCAGGGAGATCATCAGGGAAATCGGACGGACGGTTCCCGGGGGTGGCAGGCGCATCGAGCACAGACAATCATGCCCAGCCTTGAGGTCAACAGCGCGGAGTGGCCGAGATTTCCTGAGGTCCTGGTCGTAGGAGTTGCCGGATAAGGGTCGCCGGTTATGCTTGGGAGCATGGATTGGCAGAAACCGGCAGCACTGAGCGTGGTAGGCATCACGCTCGGGTTGTTTCTGTGGCCTAAGATCGCTCGATCCAAATGGGTACCAAGACGCTGGCGGAATCGTTGGGGCCATTCAGCTGCAGGTTGCGGCTGCTCGGGCGGGTCGACACCAGGGGCTCCGGGATTGATCGTGCGAGGCCGACGCGGTGAGCGACCCCAAGTGATCCTCCGGTGAAGAGCCTGATTCCAAGTTTTGTGGGCGAGGGAGGCGTTTTAGCCCGAATGCTGACCGCCATTTTTGCGATTTGGTTTCTTGGCCAGCGATGCAACGCCGAGGGCCAAGAACCGACCGCAGAGGCTCAAGGGCGAGAATGGGCTCAAAAGTTGCGGTCCGTGGTTCCGGAACAGCCTTCGACGAATCAAGCCGTCCTGAAGATTCGCAGTCGAGAGGGCCGAAGGCAGGTGCCTGTCACGGTGGTGACGTTGCCGGGCAAGGATCGCTGGACGGTCGAGTACAAGGCTGGAGGTGACGGCCCGAAGGATCAGCGTGAAGTTTCAAAGATCCATTATAGCGCAGAGGCCGCTCCACTCTTCGAGTCACGGTTCGAAGTGGAGGGGAAACTGCAGGTTCACGAGGGTCCGACAGCGGGTGAACGAGCCATCGCCGGCAGCGATTTTCTGCTCAGGGAACTGGGCATGGGGTTCCTGCATTGGCCGGAACAGCGGATCCGAGGCCGTGAGTTGAGTAACGGCCGCTGGTGTCAGGTGCTGGAAAGTGTCTCAAAGAAGCCGGAGGGGCCGGCTTCGGTTCGATCTTGGATCGATGAGAAATTGGGCGTGGTCCTGAGTGCCGAGGTCTACGATTCGCGCAATGTCCGTATCAAGCACTTCTCCATCACCCAATTCCGGGAACAGGCCGATCGGTGGAGCTGCAGTGTCAGCATGGTGGACGATATTCGAGGCACCAAGACCGAGCTCTCCTTTGACGGGCCAGCTCCGCGATGACTTCCTTCACGCGGTCTCCCAATAGAGGGTTAAGATGCCTTCAAAGGACTTGAGGAAGGATTCACGATCTCAGCGTTGGCAGCGGGTAAGGCTTTCCCGACCAGTTCGGCCAGAGTCACTTTTGAAGACAAAGCCGTTTCAGCCTGGCGAACGGCATCCAGTGCTGCGATCACGGGAAGCCTTCCGGTATCTTCGGAGGTGGACAAATCCCGCCCATGGGCCGTGCGAATGGCCAACAAGATGGAATGAACGGAAATCTCGTGGAGCGGGCGAGCCGGAACGAACGTGGCATCGGTTCCGGACGTTTCGTGGAGAAGCCCTGAAGTCGCCAACGATCTGAGGAGATGGTCGGCCAGCTTGGGCGGGATGCCCAATTGGTTGGCAAGGTAAGGGGCTGCCGGAGGGCGGTCACCCCGTTGGAAGCAAAGCCCGATGGCCGTCATCAAACGCAAGGCGGCGAATTCGCGACCATTCTGGTGGATGGAATCCGCCTGACGTTCCTGCAAGTAGGCTCCACGGTTCTGGAAGACGTAGGCGACTTGGGATCCAAAGAGGAGGATCAACCATGAAAAATACAGTCCTAAGAGGAATAATGGAACCGCGCCGAGCGATCCATAGATTTTTGAGTAGGTGACCACCCTAGTATTGTAAAGAGCGCCCAGTTGCGTATTACCCCACCACAAGGTAGCGGCGACCGCAGCGCCCACCGCAGCGGCTCTGGGATCCACCCGGGTATTGGGCATGAGCAAGTAGAACAGGCCAAAGGCGATGGTCAGAGTGACGATGGGCAAGAGGGCTGTGTTGAGAACGCCCAACAAGGGAAGGCGCTGCATCCACTCGAATTGGTCGAAGGTGGCCCGGACATAACTGGAGGTGGTGACCAAGGCCAGAACCGCTGGCCCCAAAGTGAGTACGCCCCAGTAGAGGAGGATGCTATTCCACCAAGAGCGAGAGCGGGTGGCTCCCCAGATGTCGTTGAAGGCGGCTTCGATTGTCCGCATCAGGGAAATGGCGGCAAAGACCAAGCCGATCATGGCGGTCACACCAATGGTGCCAAATCGGATGTTGGAGACATAGGTGACGATGTTGGTCACCACAGCCTCCCGGGACGCATCGGCACCCTGCTGACCGGAAAGACCCAACGTGGGAGCCACATGTTGCACCAACTGGGAAATCCAATGGTCGATCGCAGTCTTGGCGTTTCCTATCTGGAAGAGTGCCAGCATACTGACGGAAACCGCGAGCAACGGCACCAAGGCCATCAACGTGGTGTAAGCCAAGGCCGACGCCCGAACTTGGCAGCGGTTCTTCCAGAAGAAGCGTACCACCAAGGCCCAGAAGTGGGTGAATTTCTGAATCGGAGACAGGGACTCGGGATCCGGGTGGGCAGGAACGCCTTCACGGAAGGTGGCCGCGACGTCGGCCTGGATTTGTTGGAGACGAGAAGATTTCGCCACGACCGGATGCTAGTCTGATCGAATGATGGCGGGCAATCCTCCAAACGGAAACACTCTCTTCAGAGGAGCCAGGCCATTTCATCCAGCGGAGGATAGGGAACCTCGAGAGCCGGTCGTTGGACGCGGTCAGAGGTCTCCGCAGCACTGATTGTGGGCCCCGGGAGCATCCAGATGTTCTTCGGAGCAGCAGGCACTCGGCTCAACATTGGAATCGGTCACCGGGGTCATCATGCGCTTGAGGAAGAGGCTCAAGACCGACACATCCGCCGGGGTGACACCGCTGATTCGGCCCGCCTGACCCAACGAGGAGGGGCGGACGGTTTGGAGCTTGGAACGAGCTTCAATCCGAAGGCTGGGAACATGCGTGTAGTCGAGGGTTGCGGGAATCGCCTGGTCTTCCCACAGGCGCATGCGATCGACCTCCGCCTCCTGACGGTCAATGTAACCGGCATACTTCAGGGAGATCTGGACTTGGAGAGTCACCTCTTCCGGGAGATCCGATCGGTTTCCGGGCAGGGTGGGGTAGTCGATTTCGGGCCGTTTCAGCAGATCGGACAACAAGTCTTGACCGTGGCGGGTGGTCTGGAGGCGTTTCACTTCCTCTTGGATGGCCAGCATCTTGGTCGAGAATTGCTGGAAGTGGCGTTCTGGCAGGAGACCAATTTCCCGACCCAGTGGGCTCAGGCGTTGGTCGGCGTTGTCCTGGCGGAGGAGCAACCGGTACTCGGCGCGGCTGGTGAACATCCGGTAGGGTTCGAGAGTTCCTTTGGTGACCAAATCGTCGATGAGCACGCCGATGTAGGCCTGATCTCGGCGGAGGATGACGGGGTCTTTGGCCTGAACGCGGCGGGCGGCATTGATACCAGCCACCAACCCTTGCGCGGCCGCTTCCTCATAGCCGGATGTGCCGTTGATTTGTCCGGCCAGGAAGAGATTTCGGCAACAGCGTGTTTCTAAGCTCGAGTGGAGTTGGGTGGGATCGGAGAAGTCGTACTCGACTGCGTAGGCTGGACGGAGGATCTCGGCCTGTTCGCAGCCAACGATGGTGCGCACCATTTCGACTTGGACTTCGAAGGGTAGGCAGGTGGAGAAGCCGTTGACGTAGATTTCATCGGTGGCAATCCCCTCGGGTTCCAGAAAGATCTGGTGCTTGGGTTTATCGGCGAATCGAACGAATTTATCCTCAATGCTCGGGCAATAGCGGGGGCCGACGCCTTCTATCACGCCGGAATACATGGGCGATTTGTGGAGATTCTTGAGGATGATCTCCCGAGTCCGATCGGAGGTATGAGTAATGTAGCAGGGTTCCTGGCCTCCGTGGCGGGCTAAAATGGATCCTGGAGGGTAGGGGGAGGAGTTGGGATGGGGATTGAGATGTTCCACGTGGAACAAAGGGTCCTCCCAGAGGTCTCGCTTCCAGTAGGTGAACCAAGGGACAGGCTCATCACCGTGTTGGGGTTCAGTGCGGGTGAAATCGATGGATTGGCGAACCAGACGAGGAGGTGTGCCTGTCTTCAACCGCCCGAGGCGAAGACCCACCTCAGCCAAAGAGCCGGACAATCCGGTTGCTGCCGATTCCCCAGCGCGTCCACCGGATTGCTGGTTGGCCCCGATGTGCATGAGCCCACGTAGAAAGGTTCCGGTGGTGACCACGACGGTCAGGGCATGGAATTGAACATCGAGAGCGGTCTCAACCCCGTAGACTTGTCCCTCTTTGTGGAGCAACCGGACTGTCTGGCCCTGTTTGCAGTCGAGCAAGGGTTGCCGCTCACACACCCACTTCAGACGGAACTGGTAGGCTTTCTTGTCGCATTGAGCCCGAGGAGCCCAAACCGAAGGCCCCTTCTTGGTGTTGAGCATGCGAAATTGTAGGCCACAGAGATCGGTTGTTTTGCCCATCTCCCCGCCCAACGCGTCGATTTCTCGGGCCAAGTGGCCCTTAGCCAACCCACCGACCGCAGGATTGCAGGACATTTGACCGATGGTATCTAGATTGATGGTCAGGAGCAGCGTCTGGCAGCCCATTCGTGCTGCCGCCAAGGCCGCCTCCACTCCGGCGTGGCCTGCACCCACAACAATCACATCATACCGTTTCGGATAGACGAACATGCGATGAGGATATGGATTAATCGCTTATCGGCAATCCTGAGGCGATTCGGAGATGGTTGATGAATTGTTCCACGTGGAACACGGCACGGCTCGCCTCAGCTCAAACGATTCCAAGAGAAGGAAGGGGATGGGGAAGCGGATTCGTTTGTCAGAAGAGGTGTCCAAGCCGCTCTGGCCGATTGGAGGTCCATAACGAGCGAACAACGAAGCTCTTACGGATGAAGACTCGGCCAGTGCCAACGATCCAACCGAATTGCCCCGGCTAGGGATAATCCTAGGAGGAGATGGCTCCAAGTCTGAGGGCTAGGAGGATGTTGGCAATAGGACGTAGATAGCTGGCCCAGGCCCGGTAAGCGACAGTTCGAAGGAAACTCGGAGTCATTTTTCAGGCAGCGTCGTTCCAGTGAATCAAAAAATATCGATACCGAATGATAAAATACAGTTTGAATAAGATATTTAAAAATCGATATCGTTAACAAATAGTTTTAAATAATCCAATTCTCCTCACGGCCATGGTTCAGACGTGGACTAGAAACTGTGCTGATATCCTGGGTTACGCCTCTGAGGTCGAAGGATGATGATGAAAGAGGTGTGGTCAGGAAGGAGCGTTTAAATCAACCAACCACCACTGGCGATCCGTAGATGTGTAACTGGCATGGGCAATAGGCAGCAGAATGATCCTTCAATTCAAAGCTTGCCAAGTCAGGGGGTTGACGATCTATTCCATCTGAAAACTAATCAACAAAGACCATGAAACTGATTTTCGCTGTGGCGGCCATCGCCGCTATGTCCACCTCCGCTTTCGCCAAGGAAGTTACCCTGACCGGCGAAGGCAAGTGCCTCAAGTGCGCCCTCAAGAAGGCCGACAAGTGCCAGAACGTGGTTGAGGTTAAGGACGGCGACAAGACCGCGACCTACAAGCTGACCGGTGACGTCTCCAAGGGTTTCCACAAGGAAATCTGCAGCGAGACCAAGACGGTCAAGGTGACTGGGACCTTGGACAAGGCCGCTGGTGAACTGGCCGTCACCAAGATCGAAGCCGTCAAGTAAGACGGACTGATCGAATCTCTTCGTCGGATAAGACAAACCCGCCTGAAAAGGCGGGTTTTTTCATTCGATCGGTATCCGAAGTTGCCGATCCTTCTGGACGCTTTCCGTCGATGAGAGGACGGGCGAAGTTGAGGTCGCCAGAAAAACGGGGAGAACCCTTCAACGGCGGAATCGCCAGCGAGGAATTGGTTGGCCGACATGGATTCGAACCATGACTAAGGGCTTCAAAGACCCCTGTGCTGCCATTACACCATCGGCCAACAGCGGTGTGCATCCTATAGTTGCTGCCCGTCCGGCTGAAAGTGAATTCCACAGGTTGGATTCCATCGTGTCGGAGTCATTAGACCGAGAGCATCCACGACGAGGTATCGCCAAATCGCCCATTCTGTAATAGGACTCCTCGCCATCAACACGCCCGAAAACCCATCTGAAATGGATCCCGATCGCCCACCGATGATCCCCGAAACACCCCGTTGGTCGCGATTGTCACTCGTGGCAGCGGTGCTGTCGGTTCCGGCGTTTGGGATTCTCCTGATCCTCCCGGGATTGCTGTTTCAACGGATGATCGCCATGGAGATGGGATCTGTTGGGCCGCTGTTCCTGACGCTGTTTGTCGCTATTTGGGTGGGTTTTTTTGGCGGAATCTTCGGAGGGCTGGCCATTCGGCGACTCAAGGGTCCCGAACCAGAGCGTCGGGGGAGGGCTTGGGCCGTGTTTGCAACCGCGGGTGTGCGCGGCCTCCTGATGGTGGTTGGAGGGGCCTTGGGTTCGGTCGTGTTGGGTCGAGGGAGCGTCGATGGTGGTGGTGGTGACCCGGAATTCATCCAGTATCGTTGGTGGATAGGATTCATGGTCACTCTCCTGGTTTCTGGCCTTTATGTGCGTTCCCGGATTCGCCGATTGAACCAACCCGCGCGCGGTCGAGGATGGTGGGTGTTCGCCGGTGGACTGCTGTTGCACCTGGTCTTGATCAGCTCTTTGCCACTGTCGATGTTTCAGGCGTTTGTCACCTTCCGGCCAGAGGTTGTGCGGGGTGGTGGGCAGAACCGTCAATATGACGGGCCTCGGGACGCCGGGCTGTTCGCCCAGCGGAGTTTGCGTCTGGATCAGGCCCAATCCCAAGAAGCGACGGTGGTGGTGAAGTTTTGGGAGAAAGGCCAATCGCGGGAGTTGGGGAGACGTCGGATTCAGGGCCCGACGACGTTGGAATGGAAATTGATCGAGAGTGGGGGATCGACCAACGGGATGGGATTGCAATGGAGCGGCTCAGACAAGGCTTCTGCCGAAACATGGCCGCTCGGGTTGCCTTCCGGAAAGGACCTCATTCCATTGCTCGATCCGAGAATCTACCATTTGCCGCCGGCCACGCAGACCAACTTGTGGATCTTCCAGGACTTTGATCAGGTGATTCAATGGTCGGGCCCTTCCAAGCCAGAATGGGCTATTGAAGTGTTGTTGGATTCGGGCACCGGGAAATGACGCAAATTCCCGGACAGGCATCCGGGCCTTTCAGGGAGGTTTGCACCTCGTCATTTTCTTCCCCACTGAGGTGTTCAGGCGAAGGCTGGGTTCCACGGACCCGCGGGCTGTCAGGCCTCTGAAACCTCTTCAATTGCCTTCAAGCAGTACCACTTCACCGCACCACTCATGGGCGGATCGAGTTGTTCGAGCGCTTGAGGTGAACACCACCGGATGTCCAGATGTTCAGCGGCAGCCAGTGCGAGGGAACCACCCACGGGTCGGGCAAAGTAAATCATGCCAATGTGTTCGTGGGTGGCGTGGATCCGGTGGATATCCAGAAAACGCGGAGCAATCAGGGCACGGGTTCCCGGTTCGGTGGTCGGTGGGCGTTCACCGAGGAGTTCGATTTCCAAACCACTTTCCTCGCGTGCCTCGCGCAGGGCCGCCTGTTCTGGATCCTCGTCCAATTCAATGTGTCCGCCGAGAGGAAGCCACTTGCCCAGCTTCCGGTGGAGGATGACCAGCACTTGAGCGTTTTGAACGACGAAGATGGCGACAGTGAAATCGATTTTCTCGTGGAGGTGAGGCATGGAACAGTGCGTGGTTTGAGCGCCCAAGGGATGGCCAGACGTTGTGCACCGACGGTCTGATTGGGCGCGGATTCGCGTCAACCGTAACCGTATCAGGAATTGGGCGGTCTCACCCACAGTTAGGAGTCACAACGACTTCGCATTCAACATCGATAGCCATGAACCGTTCGTCTTTCGCCTCCCTGTTGGCCGTCTGTGGCCTGATCCTCTCCACTGCCACCGGGTCTCTGCTGGCCCAGAATGACGCTCCGGCATCTCAGCAGGGTGCACCTGGAGGTCCTGGCGCTCCCGGCGGCCCTGGCGGCGGCCGTCAAGGGCGCGGCAACTGGGATCCCGAGCAAATGCGTCAGCGCATGATGGAGCGGGTCCGCGAGCAGCTCGGTGTGAAGGACGATGCGGAGTGGAGCCTGATCGAGGCCCGCATTAAGAAGATCAATGATTCCCGCCCCGGAATGGGTCGTGGATTCGGTGGCCCCGGCGGCCCCGGCGGCCCCGGTGGTCAGGCCGGTCAAGGTGGCCAGGGCGGCCAAGGCGGTCGCCAAGGCCGTGGTGGTTTTGGCCAACCCAATCCGGACGCAGAGGCTCTGCAGTCCGCGCTCGATTCCGGTGCCTCCGCCGATGACATCAAAGCCAAGCTCACGACCTACCGCGCCTCGGCCAAGCAGAAAGAAGCCCAGCTCGAGAAGGCACAGGACGAACTCCGCCAGCTGCTGTCCGTAAAGCAAGAGGCCCGTGCCGTTCTGATGGGTCTTCTGAAGTAAGCCTCGATCCGGCCAAAAACCCCGGGAGGGGCGCTTGAAAGAAGGTGTGGAACCCAGGTTCCGCACGGTTCATCGAGGGCCACCTCCCGGTCTCATTCCAGCAGGATCCCATCCCGACATTTTTACGACATTTCCCAGCCCCATGGCCGAAGCCTCGACACCGACCCAAACGCTCCTCGATCGGATGATCGCCGAGCGGCAACTCTCCGCAGCTGACGCGGCGGCGTTCGTGCAGGCCCGGTCGCTCCAGGGAACGTCCGGCAATGGGGGTCAAGAGCCCAATGAGCGGGAGGTTCTGGAATGGTTGAGTCAGGAATACGGAGTTGGATTTTTACCCTTGGAATCCGTCGAGGCGGACCGCGAGGTCTTGTCCCTGTTCCCGGCACGCATCCTCCTCAAGGAAGAGTTGCTCCCGTTGCGGCGCGAACAAGGCACCATCGAGGTCGCCACTTGCCGGCTCTTCTCGACCCGCGGACTCGACACCCTCCGCTCCCTCACCGGTCTCCGTCTCAAATTGGTTTTGGTTCCCCGCGAAGCACTGCTGCGGGAAATGAAGAAGAACCTCGGCGTGGGTGCCGACACCATCGGAGCACTCGACGAGGAGAAATCGGTCCAGGTCGTCGATGAGAACACCGAAGATTCCAACCTCGATGCGGGTGCTGAAGACGAGGCGTCCATCATCCGCTTCGTCAATCAGGTGCTCAAGGATGCCATCGAATTGCGGGCGTCAGACATCCATCTCGAACCCTTCGAGCACGAGTTCCGGATTCGTTACCGCATCGACGGCGAGTTGCAGGAAATCCCGCTTCCGGCCCAGCTCAAACAGTTTCAACCGGCGATCGTTTCGCGCGTCAAGATCCTCAGTCATCTGAACATCGCGGAGAAGCGTTTGCCTCAGGACGGCCGCATCAAGGTCCGCATCGAAGACAACGAGGTGGATATTCGTGTCTCGGTGATTCCCATGCTCCACGGTGAAGCGGTGGTCATGCGTCTCCTGCGACAGAACTCGACCTTGCGGGGCTTGTCTCAAATCGGCTTGGGACCGCGGGAGTTGGAGTGCTTTCGCCGGGTTCTCGATTTGCCCCACGGCATTGTGTTGGTCACGGGACCGACCGGCAGCGGCAAGACTTCGACGCTGTACACCGCGTTGAATGAGATCAACGACGAGGTCCGCAAGATCATCACCATTGAAGATCCGGTCGAGTATCAGCTCCGAGGAGTGAACCAAATCCAGGTTTCAGAAAAGGCCGGCCTGACCTTTGCGCGTGGGTTGCGTTCCATTCTCCGTCACGATCCGGATGTGGTGCTCATCGGTGAAATCCGCGACCGCGAGACGGCACAAATCGCCGTGCAGGCTTCCCTGACGGGCCACCTCGTTTTTTCGACCCTCCATACCAATGACGCTCCGGGAGCCGTGACCCGACTGGTCGACATGGGCGTCGAGCCGTATTTGGTCGCTTCGTCGCTGGAGGCCGTTTTGGGCCAGCGACTGGTCCGTGTTCTGTGCCCGGAATGTAAAGTCCCGGACACGTCGGTGCATGCGAAAGCCTTCCGATCTCGCATGGGCATCGGTCCCGACGTGCAGCTCTTCAAAGGGGTCGGGTGCCGTCATTGTCGACAAACCGGATTTTTCGGACGTCACGCCATCTTTGAATGGATGGACACCGACGAGAACATCCGCCGGATGATCCTCGAGAATGCATCGACCGATCAAATTCGAGCGGCTGCACGAGCCGCCGGTATGCGAACGCTGTCCGAAGATGGCTGGCGGTTGGTGGCCGAGGGCATCACCACGGTCGAGGAAGTTCTGGGAGTCACGACCGACAAGGACACGCCGCGCAACCACGCCGCGACCGAATCCAGCGATTCCTCCGAGATCACTCCGGGAGACACCGCTGCAGGAAGCCGAACCTGATCCATGCCGACGTTCTCCTACCGAGCATTGCAGTCCGACGGGCGGATGGCCGATGGCATCGCCGAGGCGGCCAGTCGTCCCGAGGCCTTGCGGATCATCGAGGGCAAAGGTCTTAGACCGGTCAGTGTCATCGAGACGCGCGGTGGAGGGAGCCGATCGTCCAAGCCGGGCAAAGAGGTCGCGGCTCAAAATACCGGCATGCCCGGTTTTTCATTCGGCGCTGCCAAAGTGAGCGGGGCCGAATTGGAGAACTTCACCCGATTGCTTTCCAGTCTCTTGGCGGCGGGCGTTCCGTTGAGCCGCGCACTGACCATCCTCGGCAAGGAGGCTTCGTCACCGGTGGCCTCGGCCAAATGGCGGGAGATCCACGGGTTGGTGGTCGATGGCATGTCGCTGGCCAATGCGATGGCCCGATCTCCGGAGACTTTCCCGAAGGTCTACACGGCCATGGTTGAGGCGGGCGAGGCCGGTGGATTTCTGGATGTGGTATTGGCGCAAATCGCCGACTTCCAATCGCGTGAAAAGGAGCTTCGCTCCAAGGTCCTCACGGCGATGATTTATCCGGCGGTGCTGCTCGTGATGGCCTTGGTGGTCTTGACGGTCCTGCTGGTGTTCTTCATTCCGAAGTTCCAGAAGGTATTCGCCAGCGCGAAGGGAGCACTGCCCCTCATCACTCAAATCATCATCGCGGCCAGTGACATCCTGCGTTCTTACGGATTGTTGGTTCTGGTCGGTTTGGTCTTGGGTGGGTTCTTCCTGCGCACTTGGATTATTTCACCGGCGGGCCGGCGTATTTGGGAAGGACTGACCTTGAAGGCTCCGGTTGTCGGACCGCTCAGTGCCCGGTTCGCGATGGCCCGATTCTGCCGAATGCTGGGCACCTTGATCGGAGCGGATGTGCAATTGGTTCAGGCCTTGAATGTCGCCCGACGTTCCATCGGCAACCAAATCCTCGTGGACGCGGTGGCCCGGTCGATCGATCAGGTGCAACAAGGCGGACGCCTCGGGCAAAGTCTCGCCGAATGTCCGACCCTCTTCAGCGGATCGGTGATGGAGATGATTTCCGTGGCCGAAGAAAGCGGACGCCTGGATGTCGAATTGATCCGCATCGCCAATGTCACCGAGAGTGAACTCGACCGGCGCCTCAAGACCGCGGTGGCCTTGGCAGAACCACTCATGCTGTTCCTCATCGCCGGATTCATCGGCTTCATTTTCATCGGAATGCTCCTGCCCGTTTTCTCCCTCCAAGACTACATCAAGTGATCCCCAACGATTCCATGAACCTGAATCTGTTCCCTCGTCCCCAGGCCGGACCCAAGGCCGGTGTTTCCCGTCGTCGTCATCACCGCGGCTTCACCCTGGTTGAAATGCTGCTGGTGATCACCATCATTGGCATTCTGGCCGCTCTCGTGGTTCCGAAGATGATGGGCCGCAGCGAGCAGGCCCGACAGTCGGCGGCCCGCGCAGACATCGCCTCCATCAAGACGGCGTTGGATGCGTACGAGGTGGACAACGGCAGCTACCCCAAGGCCCTGGCCGACTTGCTCCAGGCGCCGCGTCAGGCCCGCAATTGGCGCGGACCGTATCTCGACAAGATCCCTCAGGATCCCTGGGGCAATGAATACCAATTCGCCCAACCGGGGCGTCAGAACGCCAACTCGTTTGACCTGTCCTCCATCGGACCGGACGGCAAGGCGGGAACCGAGGATGACTTTGGCAACTGGACGGCCAAATAACGTTCCCACTCGGATCGCTTCGCGCCGGCGGGCTTTCAGCTTGATCGAAATGATCCTGGTGATGGCCTTGCTTGTGGTGGCCGTGTCGATGGTTTCTCCGCGCTTGTCGGGATTCATCCGTGGCCGGGCCTTGGAGTCGGAAGCCCGAAGGGTCTTGGCACTCACCCACGCGGCCCGTAGTCGGGCCATCTCCGAGAGTTTACCGGTCCTGTTGTGGCTCAATTCCGCCACCGGGCACTACGGTATCGAACGAGAGACCCCGGGGCAAACGGGTGATCCATTGTTTCAGGAGTTTGCCGTGGATGAGAACCTGAAGGTCACGTTCGACCAGGCCCAACGTCTCATCGGACAGACGCTGACGGGTACCCGCACCACCCGGATTCTTCCCGGTGTCTCGAGTTCCCAAAGACCCGCCACCGCCCGCACCGAACCGTCGATCCGCTTGCTCCCGGATGGGACCATCGATGAGGACAGTCCCAACGCCATTCGTATCGAGGACTCCGATGGTTCCGTGCTCTGGCTCGTGGAAGGCTCCGACCGCCGTCATTATGAAATTCGCACCGGCCTCCAATAACCGTCGGCGAGCGGGATACACCCTGGCCGAGACGCTGGCAGCGTTGTTGTTTCTGGCCATCGTCATCCCAGCGGTGGTCGAGGCGCTGCATATCGCCGGCCGCGCCGGCACCGTCTCGGTCCGTCGGTCGGTGGCCGCCCGCGTCGCCGAAAAAGTTCTCACGGAGGCAACGCTCTACACCAATCTCAATAGCGCAGCCCAGAGCGGCACCCAGGTGGAGGGATCGGTGGACTACCAGTGGACGGTGACTCGCGAAAATTGGATTCAGCCCAGCCTGCCCCTGATCACTGCCGAAGTTCGATTCCTCACCCAAGGCCAAGAATCGTCAGTGCGCCTTTCAACGCTGGGCCACCCGGTCGATGCCGTGGCCGGATCCAGTCCGTCCAGTCCGAGCACCACCCGATGATCGCTCTCCTCCCAACGGCTCGCCGGAACCGCTCGGGGTTCACGATGATCGAACTGATCCTCTCGATCGGTGCGGCTGCTCTCATTCTCATCGTTGCCAACCAGGTGCTCTTCACGAGCCTTCGGCTTCGCAACACCGTCTCCGACGCCATCGAGTCGGCGGCACCGCTCGAACTGGCGTTGGATTCCATCCGGTTGGACCTCCAGGGCGCAGTGACACCGAAGACCAATGGCTTGATCTCGGGCTCCTTTCGCTCGGGCAATTTGTCCAGCACGGTGAATTCCCAGCCGGTGTCCCTGGAGTTCAACACCACGACCGGGTCTCTGCGCGCAACCGAACCGTGGGGCTCGGTACAACGGGTTTCCTATAGCCTGAAGAATTCGGTTGAAGACGGAGCCGGAGCGATGGACTTGTACCGCGGCGTTTGCCGGAACTTGCTGGCCACCTCAGTCGCGGAGGTCGAAGACCAACTGTTGCTGCGGGATGTGGCCCGGATGGATGTCGAATCCTTCGATGGCACCCAGTGGCTCCAGCAATGGGATACGACCGATACTTCGGGCATGACCACGAACCTTCCGGTCGCCGTTCGCATCCGGCTGCAACGGGGGACCTCGTGGGGCGCCAACATGGGTCCGGTGGAATTGCTCGTACCTCTGAGTTCACAAACCAGAACCAACTCCACCAGCACGGTGGGAGGCTGAGCATGAAGTCTTCGCTCCATAGCCGGGAAACGGGAGGGCCCAGACGGGTGAATGCGCTGGAAACGCGAAGCCGAGGCCAATTCCGTAGCGCGGCTTCGGTGCTGGTTGTGGTTCTTTGGATCACCGCCGGCCTCACGGCGCTTATTTTGTATTTTGCCGCTTCCATGGGTTTGGAACTGCGGGCATCGGCCAATCGAGCCTCCGACATGGCGGCCGGTCAGGCGGTTGAGGGGGCGGCGCGGTACGTGGGGTGGGCGCTGGCCAACTTCGCCACCAACGGCATGATGACCACCAATTCGCAGTTCGTCTGCGAAGCTCTAACGATTGGTGAATCCCGGGTGTGGATCTTGGGCCGCAATCCGGCTGCCTCCGAAACCGGTTTGAATCAGGTGGCTTTCAACCTTCAGGACGAGTCGGGCAAGCTCAACCTCAACCGGGCCAATTCCAATGCACTGTCGATGTTGCCGGGGATGACCACCGAACTGGCGGCTGCGGTCGTAGACTGGCGCAGCACCAATGGTTCGATGTCGTTGGGTTATGCGAGCTTGGGCTACCAAGCCAAGTGGAGTCCGTTTGAAACCGTGGACGAATTGCGCTTGGTCGAAGGCATCACGCTGGACCACCTCTTTGGCGATGATCGGAACCTCAACGGGATCTTGGATCCCGAGGAGCAGAGTCTCACGGGATCCCTGTTTTCGACCCCGGGCTTGCTCGACACGACCACGGTCTCCAGTCGGGAGCCCAATTTTCATGCCGACGGCACTCTCCTGACCAACGTCAATACCCGCGCGCAAATCCAGGGATTGCTGGAGTCCTCGTTCGGGACGGGTCGTAGTCGGGAAATTTTGACACGGTTGGGATTCACCCAGGGCGGCGGCCAAGGGGGTGCCGGTGGCCAAGGCGGCGGTGCAGCAGCTCCCAATTTTCCCAGTGTGCTGCGATTTTACCTCACGAGCGGTCTCAGCCAGGATGATTTTGAGCGGATTGCACCCGAACTGTGTGTCACCACGAATTCTTACACCTACGGTCGGGTGAACCTCAATACAGCCAACGCCACGGTTTTGACGGCGTTGTTTGTCGGTGTCGGGCTCTCACAGGACGCCTCCAGCAGTGCCGCTATGACGTTGGTGCGTTACCGTGAGCAGAATTTTTCGAGCCTGAATTCCATCGCCTGGATGGTCGCGGCCCTCGGTCGTGATCATCAGGCCGTAACCACTTTGGCTGGCCGCGATCTCCTAACGACACGGAGCTTCCAATATGGAGCCGATGTGGTGGCCGTGGGGCCCTTGGGGCGCGGTTACCGGCGAGTGAAGTTCATTTTTGATATCAGCGATGGAGTTCCCAAAATCATCCACCGTCAGGATCTCAGCCGATTGGGCTGGGCCTTGGGGGACCGTGTCCGTCAGCAAATCGGTCAAACGGTCAGTCCATAGGTAAAGGCCCAGAACACCGCATGATCCATTTCCTGAAATTGGGATCCCGTCCCCGTAAAGCCCCTCAGGCCGTTCTGGGGCTTTCCTGGGAAGGTCGGCGTATCGAGGGTACCCTCCTGCGCCGCACGCCGGGCGGGTTCCAGAAAGCGGCCGATTTCCAGGCGGAGTTGTCGGTGGATATTGATTCGGGTGATCCGGAGACCCTAGGCAAGGAACTGCGGGCTCAGTTGGATCAGGCCGGAATCCGGGAGCGCACCTGTGCCGTGGCCTTGTCGGTCTCCAGCCTCTTGGTCACCCAGACCGAAATCCCGGTCTTGGCCGATGCCGATGCCGAAAGTCTCCTCCAGTTGGAGGCGGAAAAAGGATTTCATGCCGACGCCTCCACGTTGCAAGTTGCCTACTCCCGGTGCGCCCGAGTGGAGGGAAGTCAATGGGTGACCTTGGCCGCCCTGCCCCAAACCCGTCTGGCTTCGTTGGAGCGGTTGATGGGCGCGGCGCGGCTCAAGCTCGTCAGCGTTTCTTCGAACATCGGCGAGCTGCAGGCACCGTCGGATCCGTCTTCTGAGGGTATCATCGCCTTGAATCTGGGTTCAGGCCCGGGTCCGGTGACTCTCCAGATCACGGCTGGAGGCGGCATTGTGGCCCTGCGGTCGTTCGAGGGGGTGACAGAAGATCCCTCCGGCCAGCCGGTCCTTCATGCCGACAGCGTGGCCCGCGAGATCCGGATTACCTTGGGACAGTTGCCCGAGCCTTGGAGTGGATCCCTTCGGACGGTCCGAATTTACGGACTTGGTTCGCTCAGCGAACCGCTGGCCGAACAGTTGTCGGCGCGATTGGCGGTGTCCGGATTCCGGATCCGCGCTCATGCGCCCGAAGTGCCGGGCTTACCTCATCAGCCGGCGCCGTTGATTTCGGCCATCATCGCATCCCGCGTATTGGCTTCCGGAGTCGCGAGCTTGGAATTCTTGCCACCGAAGCCCTCGGTGCTGCTGCAATTCCTGATGCGCCATGCTCAGGGTCCGCGGCGCACCGTTTGGACCATCGGCGGGGCCGTGACCGCGGTGGTGGCCGTGGCGTTCCTCGTCCAGCAAGTGCAACTGTCGCTGTTGGAATCCCGTTGGGCGGGTTTGTCGGGCAAGGTCCGCGAATTGGAGCGCATCCAGCAAGACCTTCGCCAGTACCGGCCATGGACTCCCGAGTCGTCCCGTGGGTTGGCCATTCTTGAAGCCCTGAGTAGCGCCTTCCCGGAAAACGGTTCCGTGACGGCCAAGGTCATCGAGATTCGGGAGTCGGGCGAGGTGGTTTGCAGCGGCACAGCGACGGACAGTCCGGCCTTCTTGGCCATGAGTGCCCGCCTGAGCGCCCTGCCCGGCGTCAGCAAGGTGCACCATGATCAGTCCCGAGGCGTTTCTCCGATGCAGTTCAACCTGACATT
>CAMATE010000026.1 GCA_945861075.1 Akkermansia muciniphila | reverse complement strand
TGAATTCGAGTTTGTTGGCTGACTGTTGGAACCCCGTTGGACAGTTGTTCCCAAAACCGTGCGAAGAACTTCCCGGTGCGGAAGCTTGAAGCAAAGAAAACCCCTCGTACGGTTTGGTGCTCATGGAAAACATCTTCAGAAAACCGCAGCCTGGATGGATCCAGGAAGGGCAGTCCTTGATTCGAACGGATGTTTTCGCCGACTTCGCTGCCGCGATGCGGTGGGTGAATCAGGTGGCCGTTTTGGCTGAGCGCCGAAATCACCATCCGGATATCGACATCCGATGGAACCGCGTGACCTTGAAATTGACGACCCATGAGACCGGAGGGTTGACGGATCGGGACTGGGATTGGGCAGAGGCGGCGGTCCTGGAATTGGGCTAAGACTGAGAGGACGAATTGAGCGGTCGGCATGAAGCAGAGAGAGTGGTCGAAGGTACGGTTAGTCTCTCGTAAGAAAATAGCCGCGCTGTTTGGCGCTCACCGGATAACCTGCCTTTTCTAAAGCCTGAAGCATGTCCTCCCACACCTTTCGTTTCTCCGAAAGCGCCTGGTTCCGGAGCAAGTACGCCGGATGATAGGTGGGCATCAACGGAATGCCTCGGTAAGTTTGCCAGGAACCTCGAAGTTGGCTGATTCCAGCCGTTCCTTTGCCCAATAGGCCTTCAACGGCCGTGGCTCCTAAAGCGACCATAACCAAGGGCTGGACCAGATCCATTTGACGATCAAGCCACGGAAGGCACGTCGCGATTTCGTCCGAAGAGGGTTTACGATTCCCCGTAGCCGGTCCTTGGGTATCCGGTCGGCATTTGAGCAGGTTGGTGATGAACACGCTGTCTCGACTCAAGCCCATCGCGGAGATGATCTTGGTTAAGAGTTCTCCCGCCATGCCCACAAAAGGTACTCCCTGTTCGTCTTCTTCGGCTCCGGGAGCCTCTCCGACAAAAAGAATCTTGGCATGGATATCTCCGACTCCAAGAACGACAGACTGTCTCGAAGCCACCAAGTGAGAACATTGCGAGCAGGCCAAAATCTGGGAACGCAACTCGGCCATCGCCGCCGATCGAGCCTCAGGAGGGAGAGGTGGAGGCAAAGGCCGGGACGCTGTGGTCAATTTGGGAACGACCGAAGTCGTCGGAGTCACCGAAGCAGCTCGAGACCACCGCGAACGAGCGGCATCCGATGGGACCGGGCTCTTGGCTTGAGTTAAAGGAGATGAACCGACAGAACGTTCAGCCGGAGGGAAAGAAGTCGTAGGAACACTTCCCGGAGAACGAAGAATTTGGGGAGTTTCACGTGCGACAATTGCGGGAACGGACCTCGGAACAGGCGCCGCGACGGAAGACAAAGTCTCACGACGTACCGGTACCCAAGCGATACCCCTTTCTTTCAGGGTCTCCAGATGCGCGATGGTGGCATCCAGTAGTTGGGTGTATTCGGCAGACATCGGTTCGCGAGGCGACGATCCGAACAATTGGACGATTTGCCAAGCGCCGTTGACCCGGCTCCAGATCGAGTGATGCTCAGCGCAGACAATATCCCCAGAAACAACCCATGAGCATCTACGGTTTCCGCAAGACCAAGATCATCGCCACCCTCGGCCCGGCCACCGACTCGGCTGAAATGCTGGAGCGGCTCATCTTGGCCGGAGTCAATGTCCTGAGACTCAACATGAGCCATGCCAAGCCGGAGTGGGTTCGGCGAGTGGTTCAGGACATCCGAAGCTTGGCCGAGCGCCATAAGCGAGCCGTTGGAATTTTGTTGGATACCCAAGGTCCTTCGATTCGCACCGGAGATGTGGCTCAGAAAATCCCGTTGTCGGTTGGAGAGCGGTTCACATTCACCGTTCGAGGGAAGGTTCCGACCGAGGGTAAATGGACCAGCGTGGGCTACGATCAATTCGCTGACGATGTTCACACCGGAGACACGTTGATTGTGGACAATGGTGAAATGAAGATGCGGATCGTTTCCAAGACCACCGATACGGTGGAGTGTGAAGTGCTCACCGAAGGAACGTTGGGAAGTCGCCGTCACATCAACTTGCCCGGAGTGCATGTGTCGCTTCCAGCCCTCACGGACAAAGACAAAGACGACATCCGTTTGGGACTCGAGGTGGGTGTCGATTATGTGGCACTGAGCTTTGTTCGAGAACCGCACGACATCGAGTTGCTGCGGGCATTCCTGAAACAACACCCCTCGGCCCATCAGCCGCAGATCGTGGCCAAGATCGAGCATCAGTTCGCGGTGAACCATTTCGACGCCATCGCCCGAGAAGCCGACGTGATCATGGTGGCTCGCGGAGATTTGGGCATCGAGTGCAACTATGAGGAGTTGCCCATCATCCAGCGGCGCATCGTGAAGACATGCCAGCAATTGGGACGCCCGGTCATCGTGGCCACCCACATGCTGGAGAGTATGATCCAAAGCCCCTTGCCGACACGGGCTGAAATCACCGATGTGGCCAACGCGGTTTTCGAGCAAAGCGATGCGATTATGCTGAGCGGCGAGACCACGGTTGGTAAATACCCACTGGGTTGCATCGAGGTGATGGATACCATAGCTCGCCGTATCGAGCGCAGCGGAGGGGCCAATTATCAGGAGAGGGCCGAGGTGACTTCCGCGCGACAGAAGTTGGTTCGCAGCGCCGTGGGTTTGGCCGATGATATCAAAGCCGATGCCATGCTCGTCTTCACCAAACGCGGTCACATGGCGCGCTTCGCCTCCTGGATGAGACCCCGTCACTCGGCGATTTACGCCTTCACGGATCGATGGCCCACCGCCGATGGATTGACCTTGCTGCGCGGCGTGTTGCCTCGGGTGATCGCCTTCAATTCTGAGAATCCAGACCAAACGGTGGATACAGCCGTTGCTCAACTCATGGCCGATGGATTGTTGCGCCGCGGCAACACGGTCGTGGTGGTGACCAACATGGCCTCCGGGGATCGCATCGTCGATGGCGTGAAGATCCGCACACTTGACTGAAAGTGACCGGCGGAGGGGAATCATCCCACTTGAGTTCCAATATCCCATCTTGGAGAGCCTGGCTCGTTTTGGCTCGTGCCTCGAACCTACCGACGGTGTGGTCCAATTGCTTGGCAGCCGGAGCATTGGGAGGCGGATTGGAAACCGGTCGAATGGTGGCGGTGATGGTTTCGGCGAGCCTGATCTATATCGGTGGCATGATCCTCAACGATGCTTTCGATGCCGATTTTGATCGTCAGTTCCGACGCGAGCGACCCATTCCATCCGGTGCGGTCTCCGAGCAGCGGGTTTGGCAAGCCGGCGGGTCGCTGATCGCGGCCGGAGTTCTGGGTTTGTCCATGCAGGGTTGGTGGACCGCGCTGCTGGCCTGCCTGCTGGCGGGGTCGGTGGTCCTTTATGACGCGGTTCACAAACGAGTGACGCTGTCACCGGTGCTCATGGCTGCATGTCGGTTCTTCCTTTTTCTAACGGTGGCATCCATGGGTGAAGCAGGGGTCACCGGAGAAGCCCTGTGGGCGGCCTTGGCGTTGTCGGCATGGATCGTCGGATTGAGCTACATCGCCCGACGAGAGAGCCGCAGAGGTCCTTTGGCGTACTGGCCGTTGTTGTTTCTGGGAATCCCCGGTCTTTTGGCGGGATTGGTCCATGGAGACGATCCGGGAATCGGCGTGGTTCTCGGTGGCTTGTTGTTCACCGTTTGGACGGTTTGGAGTCTGAGCCATACCGTGGGTCGGGCCCAACCCCACTTCGGCAGGACTGTCTCCGGTCTTTTGGCCGGCATTTGTCTGGTGGACTGGCTCGCGGTCGCTCCAGATCCGCTCACGGCGACTGTGTATGTCGGCCTGTTCTTGGTGTCGTTGCTCACCCAGCGATTTGTGCCGGCGACCTGACCCAACGGGCAGCACGGCACAGTTCAATGCGGTGTTGTCGACGAATTGACCGGCGAGGGTCTCTAACCGTGGTCCGTATCGGCACTCACTTTCCTTTTGGCGGCGACCGGGCTCAGGTCCATACTGACCGTCGTTCGGGGAGCCGTTGATGTCATGGCTGAGAGGGGTGCCGCAGCACCCGACCCGTGGAACCTGATCCGGATCATGCCGGCGAAGGGATAACCCTTCTTCCAGATTTTCCGCCTCAGGTCTCCGTCCGGAACGTTCTCCCGAGGAACCCACGGATACCGCCCCTTTGTCCCATTTCAGATCCAGAGACCCGATTCAGAGAGAAACCCGATACCATGATCGCCGATCCCAAGACTTCTTTCGAACCCCACAGCCGGGAGCAGTTGCCCAACTCGAGCCGCGTGTATGTGCCGGGCACCTTGCATCCGACGATCCAAGTGCCTTTCCGGGAGATCAGCCAGCACCCGACCCACACGGTGAGCGGAGCTCAAGAAACCAATCCGCCGGTGCGGGTCTACGATTGTTCGGGTCCTTGGGGTGATCCGAATTTCACGGGTCGTCCTGAAGAGGGTTTGCCGGCATTGCGGGCAGAATGGATTCGGGCCCGAGGGGACGTGGAGGAATACGAGGGTCGCGAGGTCAAGCCTCAGGACAACGGATACCTTTCCGGCAAGCACGCCGAATATGCCAGCAAGGCCGAAAAGAACCGACTGGTCGAATTCCCCGGGCTGACCGCCAACCGCCGCCGGACTCTCCGGGCGAAGCCGGGCCAGGGCGTCACCCAATTGGCCTACGCCCGAGCGGGGGTCATCACTCCGGAGATGGAATTCATCGCCATCCGCGAGAACATGGGCCGAGCGAAATTGGCCGATTTGGCCGGTGATCCGGCTCGCAACGACCTCGCCAAGCAACACGCCGGATCGAGCCAACTGTCGGCCAGCGCCTATTCACCCAGTGTGTTCCGTCGGTTCCCTCAGCGTATTCCCAACGAAATCACGGCGGAGTTCGTCCGCAGTGAAGTCGCCGCCGGACGGGCGATCATTCCCAGCAACATCAACCATCCGGAAAACGAGCCGATGATCATCGGCCGGAATTTCTTGGTGAAGATCAATGCCAACATCGGCAACAGCGCCGTCGCTTCGAGCATCGAGGAAGAGGTCGAGAAGATGCGCTGGGCCACCAAGTGGGGAGCCGATACGGTGATGGATTTGTCCACGGGCAAGAACATCCACGCCACCCGTGAGTGGATCCTGCGTAACTCGCCGGTGCCCATTGGGACGGTTCCGATTTACCAGGCCTTGGAGAAAGTCGGCGGCAAGGCCGAGGATCTTAGCTGGGAAGTTTACCGCGACACCTTGATCGAGCAGGCCGAACAGGGCGTCGATTACTTCACGGTCCATGCCGGAGTGCTCCTGCGGTTCATTCCGATGACCGCCCGCCGGATGACCGGCATCGTCAGCCGCGGCGGCAGCATCTTGGCCAAGTGGTGCTTGGCCCATCATCGCGAGAATTTCCTCTACACCCACTGGGATGAAATTTGCGAGATCATGGCCGCTTACGACGTCAGCTTCAGCATCGGCGACGGCCTGCGGCCGGGCTCCATTGCCGATGCCAACGACGACGCGCAATTCGGAGAGCTGCAAGTCCAAGGTGAACTCACCGAGCGCGCCTGGAAGCATGGCGTTCAGGTGATGAACGAGGGACCCGGACATGTGCCCATGCACATGATCGAGGAGAACATGGCCAAGCAGTTGGAATGGTGCCATGAGGCCCCCTTCTACACCCTGGGTCCTCTCACGACCGATATCGCCCCGGGCTATGACCACATCACCAGCGGCATCGGAGCGGCGATGATTGGTTGGTATGGCTGCGCGATGTTGTGCTACGTGACGCCCAAAGAACACCTGGGTCTGCCCAACAAGAAGGACGTCAAGGATGGGGTCATCACGTACAAGATCGCCGCCCACGCCGCGGATTTGGCCAAGGGACATCCCGGAGCCCAGTACCGCGATAATGCCCTGAGCAAGGCACGCTTCGAGTTCCGTTGGCAGGATCAATTCAACCTGGGTCTCGATCCGATCACCGCCCGTGAATTCCACGATGAAACCCTGCCGCAGGAAGGAGCCAAGACGGCCCACTTCTGCTCCATGTGCGGCCCTCACTTCTGCTCGATGAAAATCACCGAGGACGTCCGCAAGTACGCGGCCGAACAGGGCGTGGCCGCCGAGGAAGCCTTGAAAAAGGGACTCGAGGAAAAATCTCGGGAGTTCGTCGAGCAGGGAGCCGAGGTGTATTCCAAGGCCTGAGAATAGGTCCGCCGAGCTAAGGTTTTGGGGAGGGTTTCCGGGCAGACGGTTCTTGAGCCCAACCTGCCTGAGCGATTGGATCCAACCCAGGCCTTCAGGCCTTGCGCACGAAGCAGGCCTTCAAGCCGACGGCGACTCCGTCGATTTTGCAGGAAATTTCGTGATCTCCTTCGACCAGCCGGATGGGTTTGGATTTCGATCCACCCTTGAGCACTCCGGAGGATCCGCGGAGCGGGAGGTCCTTGATGAGGATGACGCTGTCTCCGTCATGGAGCACTGAGCCATGGGCATCCTTCACGATTCGGGGGCCTTCCGGAGCGTCTGCTTCGGCCGCCCGTTCCCACTCATGTCCGCAGGTGAGGCACTCCCATTTGGCGGGGTGTTCCATCACATCGGTCATTTCGCACATCGGACAGGCAGGCTTGCTCATGGAGGGGCCAACCTATTGGACAGACGGCGTCGGAGGAAACGCAAAGCGGTGAGTGTCACCTAGAGATCCAAGACCGCCGCGTTAAAAGGTGAACGTCCATTCCACCCAAGCGTAAAGGGTGTCGCCATTGGGATTGGCATTCGGAGCATTCTCGAGGAAGGAGCCCTTGAAGAGCGTCGTGACACCGGTGTCCAAGCGGCAATTGCCGTGAATAATGTCCCAGCGGATCCGACCTTCCAGCTGTTGGCCAACATACGAGCCAGAACGGCCGGAAGCGTCTCGGACTCCAGCCGCTGTGAACGCATCAAAGGGGCTTTCGAGCCAGATCCACCGATGAGCGAGGGATGTCTCGATGGTTTTGAGCGGTTTGGCGGAGGCCCGGATTTCCGGGGATCGCAAGTTGGCGCGGGCGATGGCTCCGTAAAGACCGGTGGGACCGAACTCAAATCGGCGCGCTCCGAAGAGCGTGTCGAAGCGTTGGTTTTGTCCATCGGTCGGATTGCGATCGCCGCTGGCTTGATCCACGCGGACACCCAAGCGAGGCGTTCCGTGGGCCTCCCAAGTGTAACCGGCACCGCTCTGAAAAAACCACGCGCTGTGGTCCAGATCCGGAGACAAACCGGTGTTGAATCGCGAAGTTCCCTGTTGGATGGCCGCCTCCGCTTCAAAATCCCAATGGCCAGGCTTGGCATTGCGAAAGAGCCGGCTGCCTGTGGTGTGGAGCTGTCGGTGGCGACGGGTCGGATCGGAGTCTTCGAAGAGACCCAGCCAGTAAGCCTCAACACGGCTATCGAGGGCCAGACGGGGTGAGGTGGCATACACACCGTAGAACTGTTGCCCGAAGCTCTGGGTGTCTGCGGTGATTTGATTGTCCAACAACGAGGCCGCGTCGTCCGGCAGGCGTCGCACCGGCAGGAACGCAAAGCTCCGGATGGATCCGCCGCCGTCGGACGTCCACAACCAATCGATTCCGGTGAACGAGTTGATGGTGTTGCGGTAGGCATTCCGTGCAACCAGCCGGCGATTACCCAGATCCAAAGTCTCTCGTCCAATCTGGAATTGATGGGTGCCTCCGGTGAACAGGGGTCCGGGTTTCCAGCACACGTACCCCTGCAAGAGGTCGACCGCGTTGACCTGGGTGGTGTCGATGGCACTGCCTGAATCGGAGAGGTACTGCCGGGAGTCCATCAATTCGGCCACCATACCCACGGGCTCCGTCTTGATTTGCCCGAGCAAGCTGGTTCGGAGAGCCAGGGCTTGGTCACTGCCCGGTCTGCCGGTCCTGAAGTTGTTGCCCAATGATTCGTAGCGAAGGCGCTGTTCCAAACTGACGTCCGCCTAGGTGGGCAAATCCAAGGCGGCTTTCAAGCGCCAGGGACCGTCGGCTCCAACGGCTGATGCCAGGCCCACAAAGAAACTCAGGGCCAGGAAGGCCATCTGGTTAACGGTTAATGGAAGCATGCAACAATGGAGGGCATCAAAAGGGCGGATCCCATCTGAGTGAAGCGTTTTCCAGAGTACCGCCGGAATTAAACCCTCGACGCCACGGGAGTGGGACGTAATACCCCACACATGCCGTCGCGCTGCCAAACGGCCTGATCCATCATGACCTTGATATCCTCGAAAACACGCATGGTTGCGGTTGCTCCTGTTGCGCTGTTGACCACGCCGTTGTGGGGACAGGTGTTGTTCCAGGACGGCTTCGAGTCCAATACATCGGCCAATCATGATTCGCGGGTGGGATACGCCGCAGGAACCTCCACCAACGACTACACCGCGTTCATCGACAATCGCTTCGCCTCGCGTACGGCGACACCCGAGGCGTTGGCATTGCCAGCGGCACCCAAGGCCGCAGCCGGCGCATCGAAGGATCTTAAAATCATGGTCAACAAGAACGACAATGAGACGGCTCGTTTTGCCCGGAGTCTGTCTCCGCTGACCAACACGCCCGTGTTTTTCCGAATCACCGGCCACTGAATCCCAAGCCTGGTTTGGCAACGAGGGCTCCCTCTGAATCGGGGGGGCTGCGGTTTGTCGCCATCGGTTAAACTCTCCATGAAGCTAGTGTTTTCAGAAGCCGTGGCCGACCCCACCCGATACGTTTATCCGTATGCGGTTTGGGCCTTTCCAGAATCCTCAGAAACTCCAGCTGATCTCTTCGCGGCGGGTTTTCTGCCCTCGGCCCCCGACCTCTCCCGTTTTTATCTGGGACGGCAATTGAGGGTGCCCCTCGGTGAATGGCGGGCTTCCTCGGAAAACCGCCGCGTGCTTCGCAGGGCGGGCGATTTGCGGTGCGAACTCGTTCCGCGCGATCGCTTCGAGGTGACCCCGGAACGACGGGCTGCCTGGTTGGCGTTTGCCGAGGCCCGCTTTGGTCCGGGAGTCATGCCTTCAGCCCGGTTGGATCGCCTGCTGGCCGGACGGGTGATTTCCCATGTGCTGGTATTTCACCAGGGCGATGTTTCGGGCCCGGAGTGTGGCGTGGCGTTGATGTACCTCGAGGCGCCCCGCATGGCGTATTATTACTATGCCTTCTACGATCTCACCGAGGTGAGTCGGAATCTGGGGATGGCCATGATGACACGGGCCGTGGCCTGGGCCCAAGAAAGCGGTCTGGCTCACTTGCATTTGGGGACCTGCTATTCCGAAAAGGCTCTCTACAAGACCCAGTTTGAACCCATGGAGTTCTTCAACGGTCACCGCTGGTCTCGAAATCAGGAAGAGTTGCGTCACCTCCTCCGCACCCAACCTGAAACCCATCGATTGGAGTCGGCCGAGTATCAGGCTTTTTTGGAAGGGGGATTGCCCTCGGCGGCCGCTGCCTCTCCATTCCGCGTTGAGCTCAGTGTTTCAAGCGGTCTTCGATCGCAAGCATCACCGGCTTGAGCCACGTCTCATAACCGTCGGCATTGAGGTGCAGCCGGTCGGAGGCGAAGAACCGCGGATCCGGTTCTCCCAGGGAATTGAGCAGTGGCGACGCGACATCCACGACGTTCACCCGACGCCGAGCGGCAGCCATGGCCCCGAGTCGGCGATTGAAATCACGCTGGGCCTCCAACAGATGCAGGCGCAACGGGCTGGGCTTCACGGTCATCAGAAGCACCTCTGTGCCCGGCAGTTCACTTTCTGAACGATCCAGCAGGAGGGCTAGGTCTTGTGCGATGCCAGCGGGTGTTTGTCCTTCGGCCAGATCGTTGTCGCCTTCATAGACCACCAAGACCGACGGGCCATACGGAACCACCACGCGGTTGAAGTAGCGAAGCAGGTCTTTGAGCGTGGACCCCCCGAATCCGCGATTGAGCACCGGGCGTCCAAGATAAGAGGTCGGCAGATTGGTCCACAACCGGACGCTGGAACTCCCGACGAAAAGAATGGGCCGTGGTGGCGGCGGTATTCTGCGATCGACCGCTTCGAACTTCAGGATCTCGGCTTCAAAGCGGTGGGTGGTTGCGGATTCCGCTCCGTACAAAATCCCCAGATGCATGAACAGCAAGACCAGAAACGGACACCTAAACCTCATGCGTTCCGAGCCGGTGAAAACTCATCGGCATGGTACGAACTGCGCACCAGCGGGCCCGAGGCCACATGGGTGAATCCCATGGCTTCGCCTTCTCGGCGGAGTGTCTCAAAGACGGACGGCGGAATGTAGTCCACCACCGGCAGGTGTTTGAGGGTGGGCTGCAAATACTGTCCCAAAGTGAGGATGTCGCAGCGGGAATCCCGAAGGTGGCGCATGGACTCGAGGACCTCGTCTTGGGTTTCTCCCAACCCGAGCATCATGCCCGACTTGGTGTGGACCGCGTTGCCGAGCCGGTCCTTGACCTTGGCGAGCACGCGTAGCGACCGGTCGTAGGTGGCGCGGTGGCGTACCGACGGAGTCAGGCGGCGCACGGTTTCGAGGTTGTGATTGAAGATCTCCGGTCGAGCGGCGAGCACCGAATCGATGGCGTCATCGCGATCCAGGAAATCCGGAGTGAGGACTTCGACGACGATGCCGGGATTGAGTAACCGAACCGCCTCAATGGTCTTTCTGAAGTGTTCGGCTCCGCCGTCTTGCAAGTCATCGCGTGCGACGGCCGTGATGACCACGTGCTTGAGACCCATGCGCCGGGTGGCTTCGGCGACTCGTTGGGGTTCATCTTGTTCGAGGGCCAGCGGCTTGGCCGTGGAAACGGCGCAGAAACCGCAAGCGCGCGTGCAGCGGTCTCCAGCGATCATGAAGGTGGCCGTACCCTTGCTCCAGCATTCCCAATGGTTGGGACACTTGGCGCTTTCACACACCGTGTGGAGACCGAGGCCGTCCAGCAACGTGCGCGTAGCCGTGAAGGCGCTCGAAGTCGGCAACTGCACCTTCAGCCATTCAGGCAGACGGCGCCGGGGGAGCAACGGGATCGAGGCCGCCGGGGCCTCAACCGTGGAAGAACACGAACTCATCGACAGCGTCTACGCTCAAACCGGAGCGCTGGATTGGCAACAGGTTTTGGAACGACCCCTTTTGGAATGACTGGTTGTCGTCTCGATGAAGTCGGCGGCGTGGGCAGCGATGACACCCCAGTCCAGTTGGGCCGCCACCCGGGATGCAGCGGAACGGCCCATGGCCTTGCGTTCCTTCGCAGGTAAATCCAGGAGCGTCAGTACGGCCTCGGCCATCGAGCGTCCATTCCAACCCGAAAACCGAATCGCCGGTTCATTAGCGAAGTAGCGGGAGAGATTTTCCAGCGGCGTGCTCACACAGGGAATTCCGCAGCCCAGGTATTCAACCGCCTTGGCCACGAAAGCGCAGTGAACGCCTTGGGACTCTTCATACGGCACCAATCCCACCGACGCACCCCGCAAAGCTTGGGCCATTTCTGAGTAGGGAATGAATCCGGTCATTTCCAGGAGAATACCTGGTGCGGCCGTTCGGACATCGTGGGCGAGACTTTGGAGGGCCGGTGTGATCTTGCCGAGGAAACGAAAGCGCAACTCCGGACGACGGGCGTGCAAGTGGAGCAACGCCTCGCGGGCAATGGGACCGAGGTGATGGGTGTCGAAGGACCCGTGCATCACCACCACCGGAGGTTGGGAATCCTGTGTATCCGATGGGGCCGATGCGTCGGGTCGGAAGAGGCTCGAGTCGTAGCCATACTGGATGACCCGGATTCGATTTTCTGGATAACCCGTGGCGATGAAGCGCTCGGCCAAGGGGGTGGATACTGTCATGACCCCATCGGCATCGAAGCGTCGTGGCAGCGACCGCTCGAAGTGATTGAGCCACGGAACCAGACCCGTTCGCGTGAAGATCGCGGGCCAGGTTTCCATGAAACCGGTGAGGTAATCCAAGAAGTTGAGGACGATGGGTACTCGCCACCGTCGTTTCAGCAAGCCAGCAGCCACCGCGGAAATCGTATGCTGGGAGAGGATGGCATCGAATTGAAACCCGGGGGTGCCTTGCCTGCGAATTGCCTTCAGCGTTTGGTCCGCATGCCGGGCCAAAGCGGCCGGGTAGAGCAAGTATTTGAAATTCCGGTAGGCCGTGTAGCGGCCCATGGGCCACCGAGTGAAGGGGTGTATTTGGATGCCATGGTCGGCTGCGACGGATGTCCAATTTTCGAAGACCGGACAAAACAAATGCACCTCATGGCCCCGGCGAACCAATTCCCGGATGAGGTAAATCGCCTCGGCCGAGCCACCTCCGCTGGGAGGGAAGTACGGTTCATGGGTGAGGAAGGCCAGGCGCATGGAACTCCGAAATGATCAGTCCAAGGCGCGGAGGAACCGTTCGAGGATTTGGATGGATTTTTCCAACTGCGAAATGGCCAACCATTCCCGCTCGGTGTGCGCCTGAGCAATGTCACCGGGACCGAACACCACGGACGGGGTGCCGCCTGCAGCCAAAGGTGCAGCATCGGTGAAGTAGTGAACGCCTCGCGTACCCTTGCGCCCGGCAGCCCGGGTGAGTGACCGGACCAGAGGCAAATCGGGGCAGGTGTCGAGTGGCTCGCAGGGGCTCGTTCTGAGGTTGTCGTAGGAAGCCTTCAGCCCATGGCGTCGCAGGAGGGAGATGATTTCGCGGCGCACACCGGCTTCGGTTTCACCGGGGAGCGTCCGACGGTCGATGTCGATGGTGCATTCGGCGGGTACGATGTTGGGTTGGCGTCCGCCGTCGATGCGTCCGACGTTGACCGTCGGTCGACCCAGTCGGGGATGTGCGGGCCGCGCAGCCAGTTCGGCCGCGTACTCCGTTTCGAGTGCGAGGACGATGCGAGCCATGGCAGTCACTGCATTTTTGCCCCGGTGTGGGGTGGCCCCATGGGCTGAACGTCCGGTGGTCCGGAGTCGCAGCCAGACATCGCCCTTGTGTGCGGTGACGATTTCGAGGCCCGTGGGTTCGCCGACGATGGCCAGATCGCCCTGGGGTCCGTGCTGAGCAAAGTGACGGGATCCGAGCTGCATGTTCTCTTCATCAATCAAACCCACGAAGAGGATCTCGGTATGGTTCGGCCGAGGTCCCGAAGCGGCGACGTTGAGGAGGGATTGGAAGAAGGCCGCCACCGAACCCTTGGTGTCGCAGGCGCCACGGCCATAGATGCGACCATCCCGCACCACAGGCGTCAGTTGCAGCGCGTAGGCAGGCTCACCCACGGTGTCCATGTGCGGAGCCAGAAGGACCCGATGTCGCACCTCACCGCGTGGAGACAGTCGAACCAGGAGGTTGGAGCGCCCGGGAACCACCGCTTGCGATTCCACATCCAGGCCCTGACGACGAGCCGCTGACTCCAGAAACGCTGCGACCCTGTGTTCGCCATGCAGCTGGGGATCGCTGAAGAAGGCAGGATTCACGCTGGGCAGCGCGATGAGATCCTGGAGCAACCGGACACTGGTGGGTTGGGAGGCCACGGTACCCGTGACCGTACCAACCGGTTTGAGTCCCGGCGATCCTCAACTTTTGCGCACGGAGGCCCGTTGGGTTGGGGTAGCCATGGGATAAAGTCCCGGACAACAGCCGAAGGTTTGATGGAAAGCGGCGCTGAAATGACTCAGGCTGGAATACCCGACTTCCAAGGCTGCTTCCGTCACGTTGAAGGAACCAGATCGCAAGAGGGTCGCTGCTTTCTCCATGCGCAGTTGCCGCAGGTACTGGGGAATGGTTTGGCCCATTTCTTTGGAGAAAGTGCGGCTCAGGTAGAAGGGGCTGCACGCGGCCGTCCGGGCGATGGCCTCCAGAGACGGTGGGTTGGACAAGTCCTTCTTGAGCGCCTCAAGCACGGTTTCCACGCGGTACCGAGCAACCCGTTGTTGTCGATGGCAAAACAGCTCTGAGTTCGAGGGCGGTGCGAAGAAGAATTCGCTCATCAACTCACGGACCTTGGCGCCGTACCAGAGGCGTTGGGCTCCGGCCAGAACCGGGGGTTGGCGCAGCGCCATGACGAGATCCCTCTGGCGGGAGGTCAGTGGCTCGGGATCAGAAATGCCGGATACGGCCGGTTCGTTTTCCAGGGAGGCCTGAATCAACGGGTGGAGGAACTCGCGGCTTTCTCCCAGTTCCCGAAGCAGAAAATCCGGCCGGAATTCCACCGTGATGAATTGATGGTTTTGTTCGGCCAAGCGTATGGCTGTCAGAGGGTTTTTGCCCTGCCGATAAAAACCAGCGGATTGGTTGCCGAACCGGGCGGACTTGGCGCCGCAGCTGACAGAGCCCTCACCCGTCAAATTCAGACACAATTCGACGCTGCCGGGATGGAAGCTCCGGGCCCAATCGATGGGTTCGGCGGCGTTGAAATCGTGCCACTCCAGACTGAAGCCGAGACTTCCAAAATTCCCGAAGAGCTGGCGCCAACCGGCTCCGACCGCAGCCCAAGCAGCCACCTCGCCTTCAAAGCGCGGTGAAAGGGTCTTGGGGCTCCGGGGCATATCAGCGGGTTCCGTGAGGTCCTAGGGTACGGTTCGACGGGAGCATGGACAAGGCTTCCGGCGGAATGGGTATTGAGCAGTGCGGCCGCAGGGCCTCTGGGCAAATCCTTCTAGGTCGCCTTGGAGAAAACACCAACTGCACGATGCCTTTCTATTTTGGACCCAGACAGTAGACTCCCTCCCATCACATGGCCCTGTGCTTGTTCAATTCCCTCCAACGTCGCGTTGAGGCATTCACCCCACTTTTTCCCGAGGCCGATGCCATCGGGTTCTATTGCTGCGGGCCCACGGTGTATGACTTCGGTCACATCGGAAACTTTCGCACCTTCGTCTTCGCCGATCTCTTGAGGCGTTATCTCGAGTTCCGAGGCCATCGGGTCAACCACGTCATGAATATCACCGACGTGGAGGACAAGATCATCCGTCAGGTTGCGGCGACGGGTTTGTCGCTGGCCGAGTTCACTGGGAAATATACGGATGCTTTTTTAGCCGATCTGGCCACCTTGTCCTGTCTCAAGCCGCACCATTTGCCCAAAGCCACCGACTACATCCCGCAGATCATCGACTTGATTGAGCGATTGGAGAAGCGGGGCATCGCCTACCGGGCGGGAGATGGATCGGTCTATTTCAGCATCAACAAATACCGGGGCTGCGGTTGTCGTTATGGGCAATTGGTGACGCTCGATCCGGAGGCACAGCGGCAAACCGAGCGGGTCTCGGGCGACTCCTACGACAAGGACAACTTGGCCGATTTCGCGTTGTGGAAGGCCCGGGTTCCGGGTGACGGAGTCGTGTTCTGGGAAAGCCCTTGGGGCGAAGGACGACCCGGATGGCATATCGAATGTTCCGCCATGAGCATGGCGCTTTTGGGGCCCAGCTTCGATCTTCACCTAGGAGGTGAAGACCTCGCCTTCCCGCACCACGAGGACGAGATCGCACAAAGTGAAGGGACGGGGTTGCAACAGGGGGGCCGACCGTTCGTGAAGCATTGGGTGCATGCGGCTCATTTGCTGGTGGACGGCAAGAAGATGAGCAAGTCGCTGGGCAACTTCTTCACGGTGCGCGATTTGCTGAACAAGGGATTCCAGGGTCGGGAAATCCGATTCCTCCTCATCAGCGCGCATTACCGGGAAACCTTCAACTTCACTCTGGAAGGCCTCGAAGCGTCGAGATCGGCCTTGGCCCGATTGGATTCGACGGTGGCCCAATTGACGGAGAGGGCGGGTGCGGCCAATCCAGACAACACATTGGCGCCTTCGCCTTTCGAGATCGCATTCACCGAAGCCTTGGATGACGACCTGAACGTGTCCAAGGCGTGGGCGGTGATCTTTGACTGGGTTCGTGAGACCAACGCCGCGCTGGCCACCGGATCGCTGAGCCCAGCCGCCGCCGCTGAGCGCCTGCATGCTTGGCGACGGGTTGATGGAGTGATGGGTTTGGGAGCCCGTCCTCAGGAAGAAGCCCCTGCCGAAGCCCTCGCCTTGTTGGAGAAACGGAATGCCGCCAAAGCAGCCCGCGATTTTGCTCAAGCCGATGCCGTTCGCAATGAGCTCAAGGCACTGGGATGGACCGTTGAGGACTCCAAGTCCGGTTCCAAACTCAAGCGCCTGTGAACCCGCCGATGGAATCCCATCCATCCATAGTGACCCCCCTAGAATACTGGGAAACGGCGGTGCTGAGGCATTTGTTGCTGGCCGAACCCGACGCAGCGTTGGCGACGCAATTGACGGGTGCGACGGTGGTGGATCGCGAGCACATGGGACCGGCTCTGCTCATTCGCCTTCGCGCCTCCAAGGGTTCGTTTCCTGGACCTCGTGGTGCGGTGTTTGGAGGGCACACGTTCGCCCGCTTGGAAGGATGTGCCGCCAATGCCGCCTTCACGCTGCATCTGGATGCGGACGGCTGGGTGAGCCACCTGTTCGCCTTCATGGAGGACGACTCGTCGTGGCCTCACAAGACCCGGGTGGTTGAAGTGCTTGGAGCGGTCCGTCAACGGTGAATGGCCGATAGCGCATCCGCATCTCAGGTGGCGCGCGCGACGGCCCAAACGATCACTCGATCCGCCCCCAAACCCTTGAGGACCGCCGCCACCGCATCGGTGGTGGCACCCGTAGTCAAAACATCGTCCACGATGATCCAAGAGCCTCGGATTGTATCCGATCGCTCGGGTACAAAAGCGGATCGGACATTGCGGGTCCGATCTTCTCGGCTGAGGGAAGCCTGGCTCAAGGTGGCTTCCTGGCGTCGGACTCGATCGGTCACCAGAGGGACGCCGAGAGCCTGGGCAAGAGGTGCCGCCAGTCGTTCAGCCTGATTGAATTCGCGTTCCCGCAATTTGACCCGGTGGAGCGGCACCGGCACGACCCCCTGCCAGGAATGGCCGGCCAAACTGGGCAAGGCGGCTTCTGTTAGCAGGCCCGATAGGAAGGTCGCGAACCACGGTTCCTTCTGGTACTTGAGCCGGTGGATGCTCTCCAAGGCGACCCCCTCGGCGACGACAGCCGCTCGGGCTTCATCCCAGGCGTAGGTGGCTCCACGACAGTCTGCGCAGGTGTGTGAAGCGGTGATCACACCCGACCATGGCAGCCCACAACGCCGACAACAGTGATTGCCGATACGGCGCACTCCGAGGCTGCAGGATGGGCAGACATAGCCGTTCCTCCGGTCGGCGCGATGCTCGTGACACAGCGCGCAAACCCGAGGATAGACCAGTCCCAAGACAGTCTCACCCCAAGTGGTGAGTCCGTTCATGAGCCGCCGGTTGCCTCGATCAAGGAGCATTTCTCAGGGAGGGATCCGCAGCTTTTTGAAATCCGCCCAGCGCGCGAACAAACAGCGCTGTGGTGATGGTGATCACTCCGAAGGTCAGCCATCCGTCATGCATTCGGGCTGAACCCCACCACCATGTCTGGGCATCGTGACCCGGAATCGGAGCCGTGAAGAATGTGTAGGACTTGAACCAGAAGATCCATCCGGCGTGCAGACCCATTGGCAGCCACAGTCCACCGGTCCGCTCGCGGCACCAGGCAAGTAACCAGCCGATTGCCCCCAGGGTGAGGATTCCGGGGAACACCAGCGAGGGATCACCCAAGCCCGATAGCATGCGGCCCAGCATGACTAATCCGGTCCAAGGGCCTACCGGATCCGGAGGATCTGGACGTCGGAAGAAATGGACCAAAGCATACAGCAAGGCGCTGACGATAGCTGAGACCGCGATGGGGAAGCGGCGTCGGAGGGATCCGTAGACCATTCCGCGAAAGAGGAGTTCCTCGATGAAGGAAACAGCCACGGCCGCGCCCAGCGCTCGGACTGCATGGCTCAGCAGCAGGCTTCCAGGATGCCCAGAATTCCAAGACCGGGCACCAAAGCCCAATGCCATCGCAGCGACAATGGCGAGCGACAGCATTCCGCCCGACAATCCCACCGACAACTCTCGGCGGGACTTCGGCCTCCAGGCCAATCCCACGGCTGACCATCCTGGGAAAAGCCCGGTCCGCGCCATGGGCCAGAGCCCAAATAACGCCAGCCCAAGGAGGCAGCGGTCAACATAGCGGCGGAAGGGCTGCGCGGCCAAAGGCGAACCCGGAACCCAATGTTGGGCCAGGGTCCAGACCCACGGTGCCAACAAGGCTCCGCCGACAAATACCACGATGAGATACCCACAAAGGACCACCGCGGGATTTCCCGGTGATCGAGAGAGGGTTGTCCGATTCATGGGGGACTGACTCAAAAACAGCGAGTGAAGTGCATTCCAACCGGGTCACCGTCGACGCATCTGAGCAAGGCAACCGGGCCGGGTAGCTCAAGGCACTCGGCAAGTCGGACAAATTCCAAAGAATTCCATTCGATGAGAAATCTTGGTGAAACCGTGGCGTCGAGCGAGCTGATCTTGGAATTCACTCAGGAAGCAGTCGTCCAGTTCGATGATGCGGGCACATTGTTTGCAGACCAGGTGGTGGTGGTGAGCATCGCCCTCTTCCGGGGACAATTCGAATCGGGCCGCGCCGTCTCCGAAATCGTAGCGCCGCACCAATCCCATGCGCTCCAAGGTGTGCATGTTCCGGTAGATGGTCGCCAGATCGCAGTCCATCTTTCCCAGCGAGGTGTGGATCTCCTTGATCGTCAACGGAGACGCGTGCTTGCGGAGCACATCGAGGATGGCCTGGCGTGGGGCGGTGATCTTGAGCTCCCCGCGGCGCAGCTTGTCCGTCAGATCCGACAGCGGTTGCTGGATGAGTCGGTGCGGATGTTGGTGCTGGGGACAGGGCCGGCTCATGACGTGTTCCGCATGGGACGTTGCAGCCGCCCACCGAACAGGGACAGCACAAAGAGCCCGGCCAGCGTCAGCGTGATGCAAGGGCCGCTGGGTAGGTTGAGCGGATAAGAAATAGCCACGCCACCGACCGCGCCGATCAGCCCCAGGAACAGACTCATGAGGATTTGCTGTCGAAGGCTTCGTGCCAGATTCCGTGCAGCGGCCGGAGGGATGACCACCAGCGAGGTCACCAAGATGATGCCCAGCAGGCGGATGCTCAGGGCCACCGTCACCGTCAGCAACGCCACGAAGCCATAGTTGAGCCAGCGGACAGGGATTCCCGAGACATGGGCCAAATCCGAATGGGCGGTGAGCAAGGCCAACGCGTTGAGTTTCCAGAAGAGGGTGGATCCCACGGAGACCAGAACAATGAACGCCAGAACGGCATCACCCCAACCGACGGAAAGGATGTCCCCGAACAAATAGCGATCGAGCTCCCCACGATGCCCACGCAACAGACTTAGGATGACCATTCCGAGGGCGACGGATCCACTCAACAGCAACGCCATGATGGTGTCGTTGAGCAAGGCGGTGCGTTCCTTGAGCCAGAGGATCAATCCGGCAATCAACAGGCTGAAAAGGATCATCGGAAGCGTCGGGTCCGGCAGCCCCAGCCAGAAACCCAGCGCTACGCCGGCGAGGGCTGCATGAGCCACGGTGTCGCTGAAGAAGGACATGCGCCGGGCCGTGACGAAAACTCCGATGAACCCACAGAGCGGTCCCAAGAAAAGGGCGGTCAAAAGCGCCCGCAGCATGAAGGGTTCAATGTCCATGGCCGCCGTGAGAATGAGGGTGATGGTGGTGGTGATGGTACGGCGTGAAATGGATGCCGTAGGCCTGTTTCAAGGACTCGGCGTTCATCACTTCCTCAGGCGCCCCCTCGCAGCAAATGACACCATTGAGGGCATACACGCGGCTGGCGTGTCGATAGACCATGGAGAGATCGTGCGAGACGAGGACCACTGTGAGGCCGCGTCGTCGGTGGACCTCGGCGATGAGTTCGTAAAAGTCGGCCTCACCCGGGGTGTCCACACCGGCGGTGGGTTCATCGAGCAGCAACAATTCCGGCTCGTTGAGGAGGCTGGAGCAAATCAGGACGCGTTGGAGTTGCCCGCCGCTGAGCCCAGCCACGGGGCGGTCGAGCAATCGGGTGACATCCATCTCGGCCACCGCCGAGTGCAATTGCTCATCGATTTGTCGGGACGGACGCCAGAACCAGGTGGCGGTGACCGGTCGTCGGATGGCCAAGAATTCCCGCACCGTCAGCATGAAGCTCGGGTCGAGTTGAAGGCGTTGGGGTACGTAGCCAATTCGTCGAAGGAGCGACGGATTCGGTGGTCCCTCCTGCAGGAGACGGACGGAGCCCGAGTGGGGTTCTTGCAGACCCAGCAGACATCTGAGCAAGGTGGTCTTGCCGGAGCCGTTGGGTCCGATCAACGCCACCATGCGCCCGGCTTCGATGCGCAAGTTGACGCCCCGTAGAACCGGAGTGCCGCCCAATTGGACTTGAAGGTCCCGCACTTCGACAGCGGCGGGTTTCGGTGTTCGGAAGGCGATGTCCATGGAGCTTCAGCGCAACACCGATTCCAGGGTGCGCAAATTACGGCGGAGCCCGTCGATGTAGAACGTCTTTGAGGCGGTGCCAGTTTCCAAGACATCCAGTTCAGCCACACCAATCTGAAGGTCACTGGCCAGACGCTTGAGCAATCGCGGATGGAATTGAGGCTCCGAAAAAATCACCCGAACCTGCTGGGTCCGGATGGCCCGTGACAATTGAGCCAAGTATTTCGGAGACGGGTCCACACTGGGTACCTCTTCAAAGACGCCCACCAGCAGGAGGTCGTAGCGCTGGCAGAAGTACGGAAAGGCATCATGAAAGGTGACGACCTTGCGATTGGTCAGGCTCTGGAGTGACGCGCGGATCTGGGAGTCGAGTTGATCGAGCTCCTGAAGGTAGGCCGTTGCGCGGCGGGTGTATCCGTCAGCGTGGGCGGGATCGGCCTGACAGAGAGCTTGGACGATGTTGGACACGCAGTGTTTGGCGAGAATGGGGTCCAGCCAGACATGGGGGTTGGCACTGTCGCTATCGTGATCGTGGTGGTGCTCGTGTTCTGGGTGACCCTTTTTGGATGGGGTCGGGTCGATGGCCAGTGGGGTGAGGTGGTGAATGAGTTGCTTCTGAAGACCCTCGGTCACCGTGACGACCCGTCGCGTGGGCTTTGAAGCTCCCCGAGCCACCGCACGAGTGAGCCAAGAGTCTACGCCCAGACCGTTCATGAGGACCACGTCTGCCGCCGCCAATCGACGGAGATCCGAAGGACGGAATTGGAAATCGTGCGGTCCCACATTGGCCGGCAGCAGATTTTCGACGATGGCTGCGTCTCCGGCGACATTGGCGGCCCACGAATGGATAGCCGGCAGGGTGGTCAGAATCCGGACTTCTGCGCGAGTGCCGAGAGCACAGAGCAGGCCGAGCATCCAGACCATGAGGAACGAGCGGGATCCATTCACGATCCGGCAGCGTAGAAACCGCGGCAGAAGATTGCAAACCGCTTGCATCCTCATAAGGCAACAAAAAACCCGCCGGCGAACCGGCGGGTTTCAAAAAGTTGTGACAGGTTACTTCATCAACAGCATCTGCCGGGCGCGCTTGATCGCCAGGCTGAGCTTGCGCTGGAAGGGAGCCGGCAAACCGGTGTACTTCCGGGGCAGAACCCGTCCGTTGTCGGTCACGTACTGCTTGAGCAGGGCGACGTTCTTGTAGTCGATAGCGTCGATGGTGAACTCGACCTTAGGCTTC
>CAMATE010000025.1 GCA_945861075.1 Akkermansia muciniphila | reverse complement strand
CGTCAAGAGCCCGGCGCGTTAAGAACCGACTGTGGGAAGACTTCCTCCAGAGACTCGGCCAAGGCGGACACCATCCGGCGCAACTGAGTCTGAGTGGTGCAGTAAGGCGGCATGAGGGCGATGACGCTGCCGATGGGTCGGGTGAGCACGCCCCGGCGGGCCATGGCTTCGCACACCCGGATTCCCGCCCGCTCCTCCAACCGGAACGGAGTGCGCTGGCGCCAATCCCGGACCAGTTCGATGCCGGCAACCAATCCCACCCGGCGCACGTCGCCCACATTCGAATGCCGCCAGAGGAAATCCAACTCGGCCTGGAATACCGCCTCGAGGGCCCGACGGCGGCGCACCCCGGCCGGGGCCGATAGCAACGCCACGCTGGCCAAGGAGGCCGCTGCACCCAGGGCGTTGCCCGTGTAGCTATGCCCGTGGAAGAAGGTCCGGAAATCGGCGTAGTCACCCAGGAACGAATCGAAGATGGCTTGCGTGGTCAGGGTCGCCGCCATGGGCAAGTATCCGCCGGTCAGTCCCTTGGCCAAGGCCAACAGGTCCGGCACCACGCCCTCGTGCTGGGTGGCGAAGGCATGGAAGCGGTCTCCGCTCCGGGAGCCCACGCCGGTGCGTCCGAAGCCAGTCATCACCTCGTCGGCGATGAGTAAGGTCCCATGGCCTCGGGCGATCTCGGCCACGCGTGCCAGCCAACCCTCGGGATGGGCGATCATCCCGGCCGCACCTTGCATCCGGGGCTCGACGATCAGGCCCGAGAATGGCCGACCCTGCGCACGCGCGCGATCGAACACCTTCTCCACACCCGACACGCATTCCCACTGACAACTCCGGTACGTCCGGGCATCGGTGCGCTCGGGTCGGGCTCGATTGAACGGACACCGGTAACACCCGGGCGCGGGTACCGACTCGGTGGGAAACAAGAGGGACGACCAGGTCCGGTGGAACAAGTCGATTTGCCCCACACTGACCGCACCGATCGTGTCCCCATGATAGGCACCCTTCACCGACACGAAGCGCGGTTTGCGTACCAACCCACAGCGACGCGTGTGCTCGGCAGCCAGCTTGAGCGCGGCCTCCACCGCCGTGGAACCATCGTCAGAATAAAAGACCTTCGCCAGCCGAGGCTGACCCTTCGGTCCCCGCGCCAAGCGCACCAATTGCTCGGCCAACTCCGCCGCGGGTCCACTGGCCAGTCCCAGCGCCGAAGTGTGCGCCACTCGGGCCAGCTGACGTCGAATGGCCGCGTCGATGCGAGGATTCCGATGACCATGAAGATTGGTCCAGATGGAGGCGTTGGCATCGAGATACTCTCGACCCTTCACGTCGCGCAAGACCGCCCCCTTCCCTTCGACCAACACGATGGGCTCGGTGCGCAACCAGTCCTGCATCTGGGTGAATGGATGCCAGACGTACTGGTGATCGAGCTGGGCCAAGCGGTTCATCAGGCGGCGTCTGCGGAAAGGTTGGGAGGGGTCTGGATGCAAGCCTGGTTGAAGGCCTCTTCCAGACAGTCCAGGTCGACCGCGGTGTGAGCGGCGCTGAAGGTGAGGCGCAGTCGGGCCGCACCCCGGGCCACCGAGGGATAACGAATGGCGGGCACCCAGACCCCGGCCGCCCTCAGTCGATCCGCCAAGGCCACGGCCGCGGCCTCGTCCCCCACCCTCACCGGCAAGATGTGGCCGACGGACCCTTCGGATGAGGCGGAGCCCAACGGCTCTGGGAATGCCCGGTGGACCACACGGGCTCCCGCGGCGGACGCCAATCGCAATTGGTGGCGCGCCAGCTCACCGTCCTGGGTCATCATGAGTTCGAGAGCGGCGGTCGCAGCGGCGGCGGCGGCGGGAACCGGGGCCGTGGAGAAAATGAAACTGCGGGCCCGGTTCACCAAGAGATCGATCAACGCCCGCGAGCCAGCGATGAAACCGCCGGAAGCCCCCAGCGCCTTGCCCAAGGTTCCCATGCGAATCTCGATCCGCCCGCCCAATCCCAACTGCGCTGCGAGGCCCCGGCCTTCCGGCCCCATCACTCCGGTGCTGTGGGCCTCGTCGAGCATGAGCCAAGCCCCGTGGTGATCCTTGAGTTCGACCAGTTCGGCCAGCGGGGTCGAATCCCCATCCATGGAGAAGACGCTCTCGGTGACCACCAGCACACGCGGCCCGCCGGAATCATTGCGCGACAGGCCCGAGGCCCAACGAAGAATACGGTCCAAATCGTCGAGGTCGTTGTGGCGGAACACCCGCAGCTTGGCCCCGGAGAGCCGAGCGGCATCCACGCAGCAGGCATGCACCAAGCGGTCGACGATTACCACATCACCCGGGCCCACCAGGGCCGGGATCGTGCCAGTGGCCGCGGCATGACCCGTGGAAAATCCCAGGGCGGCTTCCGTGCCGAGGAACTCGGCGAGCGTTTCTTCGAGCTGGTGATGCACCGCCAGCGATCCGCTGATGAGTCGCGATGCGGCCGATCCGGCGCCCCAGTCGTACACCGCCCGGACGGCGGCCTCCAACACGGCGGGATGCAAGGAGAGCCCGAGGTAATCGTTGCCCGCGAAAGAAACCAACCGGTGTCCACCGGTCTCCAGCACCGACGCCGAACGTTGATCCACCGGCCTCAAGGATCGCCACAGTCCCTGGGCACGCACCGCTTCCAAGCGTTGGCGCAGGGTTTCCTCGAACGGCTCGGGCATGGGCAAAGGATGGCCGGAAACCCCTGGCCGGGTCACGCCCAACGGTGGACCCGGCTGTCGAGGGCGAAGACTTGGCCGGAGATGTTGTGAGTCGTTAGCAGGAAGCCGATGAATCGGGCCACCTCGGCCGGATCGTTGATGCGCCCCAGCAAGTTGGCTTGTGCGTAAGCATGCATCACCGATGGATCCAGCGACTCGGTCATGGGGGTGGGCAGCACCCCCGGAAGTACCGTGTTGATCCGGACATTGTGTGCCGCGAACTCGCGGGCCCACGAGAGCATTAGCCCATTCAGCGCCGCCTTGGAGGCGGCATAGGCGACCTGACCCGCGGAACCCGCCTGGCCCGCGTGACTGCCGATACCAATCCAATGCCCGCCCCCCTGCCCGGCCAGGATCGGCAAGGTGGCACGGGCCAATCGCCGGGCACCGTCGACATTCACCGCGAAAAGCGCATCCCAATCCTCAGACCGCGCTCGGGCCAACAGCGAGTCGCAGGTGATGCCAGCCACATGGATCACCGCATCGATCCGGCCCCAGCGCGCCAACGCCACCTCGGCCGCCGCGGCACAGGATTCGTCGCACGTAACGTCGAGCGCCACGGCTTCGACTCCGGCAAGCAATGCTGGCAGTGGAGTCTCGTGCCAGCCCGCCAAAACTCGATGACCGACCCCGGCCAGCTCAGCAACCAGCGCCTGACCCAACCCGCCGGCAGCACCACTGATGAGGATTCCTTGGGAGGATCCAGAACTCATGGCATGTGCGTCATGGACGGGATTGCAGCAGACCATTCCGGGGAAATCCACTCCCAGCGGCCGCCAATCATCGTGGCACTGACCGACCCACGATGGTGGATCAATGCTTCTTCCACCGTCGACACTGAGCCGGCATGCGGAATGACCAGAAGGTCGGCCAACGCACCGGTCGAGAGTTCGCCCAAGACCGACTTCAGACCCAGCGCCCGCGCCGGGTTGACGGTCACCTCGGTCAGCATGCGTCGCGGAGAAAGCCCAGGATCGTCGGAGGCCAGGGTCCGGAGTTCATCAATGAGGGACAAAACCGGAGGCCCGTCACGGGAGGCCCGCGTGGAAGCCAGACTGTCGGTGCCGATGCAAATCGGAACGCCAGCCTCCGTCAGCACTTCGCGCTGAAACCGAGGATGACTGAAATACGCGTGCGAACGCGGACAGTGGACCACACTGGCACCCCGGGCCGCCAAGCGGCGGGCATCGTCGCCCCAGAGGCAGTTGACGTGCACCGCCAAGAGTGGCGCATCGAGCAACCCATGCCGATGCACGTGGTGAACCGGCGATCCCAATCCGCAGTCGGCGCTGGGCCGCTGATTCTCCAGCCATGAGAAGAGCGATCCCCGACGGTACATGAACATGTCGAACTCCGGCTCCGACTCCGCGATATGGCAGGTGATGCGCCAACCGTCCCGGCGGGCCGCGTCGGCGACCACCCTCAGGAGTTCGGGAGACGTCGAGTAAGGGGCATGCGGTGAAAGCCCGACGCCGCCGCGGTTCGGAGGCAAGGACTTCAGGACCTCCATGGCCTCGGCGAGAATGCGCTCCGGCTCGCGACCTGAACGAATGCCGGTCATCTCCAAGAAGGAGAAGATGCGCAGCGGGGTCGCCGCACGCAGGCCGGCCAACTGATGGGCGCGCGTCTCGATGTTGGCGATCGTGGTCGTACCAGTTTCCAACTGCTGCCGGGCCCCGAGCAACCAGGAGTCAGCAAACTCGGAGTCCGTCCACTGGGACTTGAGGGTCAAGATCCCCTTGATCCAGTCCGGGAATTCCCTGGGCGGCATCAAGAGGCCCGTCATGGCCGTGTAGTCGAGGTGACAGTGGGCATTGACCAGCCCAGGAAAGACGGCCACCTCGCCCAAGTCGGTGACAGGTCCCGCGGCGACTTGCCGGATTTCCCGGATCTCCGACCACGGACCGACGGCCCGGATCTGATGCCCAGAAATCCAAACCGCGCCGTCGTGAATCGGCGGCGCGGCGACCGGAACCACCGTTCTGGCTCGCAAGATCAAAGGATCAGGCGGGCTCAACGCGGCGGCGTTCCTTCAGGCGGGCTGCCTGCTTGTGGGTCTTGGCTTTGACCTTGCTGTGTCGAGCCCGCAGCTGCGCTTGGAGCTTCTTCACCGTCAGGTCGATGGCCGCATAAAGATCCGACTCGCGATCCTCGGCGAACAAATCGTTGCCGCGGACACCAATTCGGATCCCGCACTTGTACTGTTTCTCCGGCGAGTGGGCCACGTGGTCCCGCTCCAAGGTGACCCGGGCGTCGATCAACCAGCGGTCAATGTGTTCCAGCTTGTCGATTTGCTGGAGCACATGCTGCTCGATGGCGTCGGTCAGGGTGACATTGTGGGTTGCGAGAATGAACTTCATGCCATTGCCAAGGTGGCGCACGGATGACGGGTTTTCAACCCGACCTTTACACCGGTTGTCGCACTAGATGAACCGCTACACGGACGAAGGCTTCTGAGCGGTTGGCTCGGCACCCGAGGGCTTCTCCCGCTCGAACCATCCGTAGAGCACGGGCAGGACGATCAAGGTCAGCACGGTGGAACTGAGGATGCCCCCGATGACCACCGTGGCCAGCGGGCGCTGCACTTCGGCTCCAGCCCCGGTGGCCACGGCTGTGGGCACGAATCCGAGTGAAGCCACCATCGCCGTCATGAGCACCGGTCGCAGGCGACTGACCGCTCCGGACAAAACGGCCTCCATCACCCCGAGTCCTTCCTCTCGCAGGCGATTGAAGCAACTCACCATCACCATGCCGTTGAGCACCGCCACACCACTCAGGGCGATGAATCCGATCGCGGCCGTGATGCTGAAAGGCATGCCCCGCAACCAGAGCGCGAGCACGCCGCCGGTCACCGCCAGCGGGATCCCGGAATAGATGAGGAGGGCCTGCCGGAGACTGCCGAAGGCCATGAAGACGATGCCGAAGATCAACAGGAGCGTGGACGGCACGACGATCATCAGCCGCGACCGGGCCTCCTGAAGCCGTTTGAATTGTCCCCCGAACTCGATGATGTAGCCGTCCGGCAGGGAGATCTTTTCCCTCAGGATGGCCTGCGCGTTCCGAACCCAGCCTTCGATGTCGGGGGTGTTCAAATTGACCATGAGGGCCACCCGGCGGCGACCGCTCTCGTGGCGGATGGGCTGGACCGACTCGAGGGTCGTGAGTTCGGCCAACTGGCCCAGCGGCACCATGCCCGACTCACCCACCCGCACCGGCAAGGCCCGGATCTGGGCCTCGTCGTTGCGCAAATCACCCCGCAGCCGCACCACGATGCCGTGGGTGTGGGTCCCATGGGCGAATTGCCCCACTTCCTGCCCCGCCAACGCCACCGAGACCGCCTCATTGAGTGCGCTCGCCGACAAGTTCCTCGCCAGAAGAACGTCCCGGCGCGGATTGAGGGTCAGCATGGAACTGCGACCCGCCGTTTCATGTTCAATCTCGTCGTGACCGGGCAAGGGTTCCAGGAGCTCCTTGATGCGGGCGGCGATGGTGTCGAGTTGGTCGAAGTCGTTGCCGAATACCTTGATGGACAAGTCGGCCCGGACCCCTTCGAGCATCTCGTTGAAACGCATCGCGATCGGCTGGGAGGCAATGGCGGTGGTGTTGGTGAACGTGGTCTCGATGTCCTGACGGATGAGATCCACCAACTCATCCTTGGTCGCCGGACGGCCGTCGATCTTGCGCCAAGTTTCGCTCGGCGCGTAGGACAGGTAGAAATCGGCCTCGTTCGGAGCCATGGGATCGGTGGCCACCTCAGCGGTGCCGATTCGGGAAAAGATATGGGTCACCTCGGGAAAGCGGGAACGGATGCGTTCATCGGTGCGCAATTGATCTTGGACCGAATCATCGATGTTCTGACCCACGGGTCGGAACAGCGCGAAGGTGGTGGAGCCTTCATCGAGGGTCGGAACGAACTCAGCTCCCAACCGCAGGAACGAGGCCACGGAGGCCATGAACAGCACCACCGCTCCGCCCGCCACCCAACCGCGGCCGGCGATGCCCAGCGTCAGAACCCGTGAGTAAACCCGCTGGAGCCAGCGCATGAGCGCGTTCTCCGTTTCGCTCACCGATCCGCCCAGAAAGAACGACGCCAGCACCGGCATGAGGGTCATGGCCAAAACCAACGCGCCACCGAGGGCCAGCATCACCGTCAGTGCCATCGGCTGGAACATCTTACCCTCCACCCCGGTCAGCGACAGGATCGGCAAGTACACGATGGTGATGATGAGTACCCCGAAGAACACCGGTGAACCCACTTCGCGAGCCGCCGCAAGCACCGTGCGGTGACGCTCCTCGACCGTGAGCACCCGACCCAGCTGATGCTGGCGATGGGCCAACTGACGGACGATGTTCTCCACGATGACCACGGCCCCGTCGATGATGAGGCCGAAGTCCACGGCTCCGAGGCTCATCAAATTGCCAGAGATCCCAAATCGGGCCATGCCGATCATGGCACAGAGGAACGACAGCGGAATGGCACAAGCCACGATCAACGCAGCGCGGAAATTGCCCAGAAGCAGCAGGAGCACCACGACCACCAGCACGGCCCCTTCCGACAAGTTGCGCTTCACGGTCCCCACGGTGCGATCGACCAAGTTCGAGCGGTCGTACACCACTTGGACTTCGATCCCCCGGGGCAGGCGTGCCTGAAGCTCGGCAATCCGAAGGCCCACGCGGTGGGCGACGATCCGGCTGTTCTCACCCATGAGCATCATCACGGTGCCCAGCACGGTTTCTTGGCCATTTTGTGTCGCCGCGCCGGTCCGAGGTGCGGCATCGATGCGAACCTCGGCCAGATCCCGGACCCGCAACGGCTGAACGGCCGCGGCGAACTTCACGGGCAGGTTCCCAATTTCTTCGAGGGTGGTGGGCTTGGTGGCCGCCCGGAACACCAACTGCCGACCTCCGCGATGGATGACGCCGCCTCCGGTGTTCTCGGTGTTCCGGCGGACCGTCTCGGCCAGTTCGGCGAAGGTCAGGTTGGCCTCACGCAGTTTTTCCGGATCGGGCTGAATGACGATTTGTCGGCTGAAGCCGCCGATGGTGTTGATCTCGGCCACTCCCGGCGTGGAGCGCAAGAACGGCTTGGCGATGAAATCCTGAGTTTCCTGCAGTTCGAGCAATTGAGCAAAGGCATCGGTGGGGCGATTCGTCGCATCAGCCCTCCATGACAAGGTGTAGTAGAAGATCTCGCCCAGACCGGTGGAAATCGGTGCCAAGGCGGGATCGGCTCCTGCCGGCAGACGGTCACGAACCGACTGGATGCGCTCGGCCACCAATTGGCGGCACCGATAAACATCCACGCCATCCTCGAATTGGAGGGTCACTTGCGAGAGCCCGTACTTGGTGAGCGAGCGCAATTCATGGAGCTGCGGCAATCCGGCCAGTTCCTGCTCGAGGATCCGGGTCACCAGCACCTCCGCTTCCTCGGGCGCCAGGGCCGGGACCTGGGTGTTGATTTGAACCTGCGGCTGGGTGATGTCGGGAACGGCATCGATGGGCAGCTCGCGCGCCGACCAGATGCCCACGGCCAACAAGGCCGCCGTCGCCAACACGATGACCGCCCGCTGGCGCAGAGAGAATTCGAGGATGCGCTCGATCATGGCCGGGCCGGTTGAGTGTTCGAGGCTGAGACCAGACTCAGACCCGTCGCCTGCTCGAGTTCCAGCAACGCAGCCAATGCCTCACGACGGGTGTCCAGATGGGCTTCCACCGCATCCAGATACTGCTTTTGCAACTCGATATAAGTCGTGGCAGGAACGGCTCCGAGCCGGTAATGGCGGTCGGCCAATTCGGCAGCCGATTCAAACTGGGACACCACGTCGGAGCGCCAATGAGCCAATTCGGCGAGTCGGGAATCGTAGCTGCGAGCGGCACTCACCACCCGTCGTTCCACCTCACGCCGGGCCACAGCCAGGACCGCCACAGCCTGTTGGCGCTTGGCTTCGGCCGCGGCGATATTGGCAGTTCGGGGACGCCACAGCGGCAAGGGAAACGCCACGCTCACGCCCACGATGCGGTCCAAGGTACTGCCATCCTGACCCATGGTCATCGGACCGACCTCAAAGGCCGGCCAGCGTTCGTTGCGGGCCAGGTCCACGCGAAATCCCTGCTGAACCAACTCGGCGGCGCGCGTCCGCAGTTCGAAATTGTTGGTGTTGGCCGCAGCCATGAGACGATCGAGGGCCGGTCGTTCCGGCAATTCGGGCAGAACCCGCTTCACCTGGAGTGGGGCATCGAGAGCGGCTCCCCGGAGCAAGTTCAGCCGCACCCGCTCGGCATCGACTGCCAGCGCGAAATCCGAGGCCCGACGACGCAGCGTCAATTCAGTGGCCTCCAGAATACGGACCTCCAATTGGGGGGCGATGCCCGCGGGATCCCGCTGCACGAGCACCTCGCGCAAGGCCCGGAAGCGATCAGCCACAGCGCGGGCCACCCGGGACTTCTCCTCGGCACTGGCCAACCCCAAGGCGTTTTCACGCAACTTGCCCGACAATTCCCGCCTGAAGGCCTCCAGGCCCAAGGTGGACAGGGCGACATCTTGATTGGCGATGGCCTTGCGCAGAGACAATCGACCCGGCCATTCAAAGCTCTGTCGCACCGAGGCCACCCACATGGCGCCTTCACCGGCCATCGAGTGATCGAGATTCTTGCTACGGATCTGTCCCCCCTGCAGTTCGGCCTTGGGCAAATCGAGTCGACCTGCCAGCCGAGTGGCCGCCTTAGCCCCCTCAAGCTGGGCCTGGTAAAACCCCAGTTCGGCATTGGCTTCCAGAGCCTCGGAAACCAGGGCCTCGGGAGCGACCTCCACCAGGGTTTCGGCGGCAGACAGACTGACAGCAACGGCAATCCCCAACAGGGAGCACAACCAACGGAAATTCAATGAATTCATGGACTTGAGAAACGGACGGCTTGCCGAAAATCAGTGACAGCATCCCGGCCACGACTCGGCGGATCGCAGCACAAAGGAATCCCACAGATCCCGGATGATCGGAACCCATGGATTGAAGGAAACGGAGCCGATGGGCTCAGCAGCGGAGCACGTGGGTGCGGCTAACGCGCAAGGAAGGACTCAGGACCGACTGAACCCCAAGGGAGGCCTGACGGAGGGGAAGACTCGACGAAGCCACATGGGGCATCGTCATCGGCTGGAATGTAGCAGCGGACAAGTTTCGAGCAATCGAACCCCGTAGCGACGCTTCACTCGAACGATCCGCTAAACCCGGATCGCGATCGAGGTCGATGACATGGTCACCCCCGGGGGTCAAGGAATCGGCAGACATCGTCGTCAGCACGGCCGAAATCCAGTCATGGGAGTGCATGGAACCGGAACCCTGGGACAGGTGTTCATGCCCAAGGATCACCAAGAACCCCTGCTGCCGGGATTCAATGCGGACCGAATGCTCCCCATCGACCACCGCCAACGCCGCAGTGCACAAGGTCATGAACCAACCCATGCCACCGAGGTAGGAAACCAGTCCCATCAAAGCCAAGCACCGGACCCAAGGTCCGCGTGAATGGTTTCTGGAATGAATCGGCATCCTCTACGGAAGCTCTGATGCCGCCCCGGGAACCGCAACCCCTCTTTTGGCCCCTCTTTTGGCCAATGGCTCACTCTGTCCAGAACCATCAAAACACCCCGTCGCCTCCAAGAGGCAGCAGCGGGATCGGGCCGATGCAAGCATAGGAACGTCGACATCCTGATCCCCGTCGCGCGACAGCGCGAAAGCCCAACTGGCCCCAACGTTCCCTGCGAGCGCAGGACCGATCCCGCGGAGCCCCCAGAAGCACTATGTCGGAAACTTGCATCGACGCCGTTTCTGAGTCTGAGTCACAGGCTTCGGGTCGCGACTTCCACATGGCTCCCATCTTGAACATCTCCATCGGGCATTGGGCAGGCTTCTTCGCCTTCGTCCTCGGCGCATTGGCGCTCGACCTCGGCCTGTTCCATCGCAAAAGCCATGAAGTCCGAGCACGCGAAGCCCTCGTCTGGACACTCATCTGGGCCGGATGCGCCTTCCTCTTTGGCACAGTCGTGGCACCCCGGACCATTCAAGGATGGGATGCATCGACCTCGGCCCTCTTCCTGACCGGCTACCTCGTGGAGTTGTGCCTCTCCATGGACAACGTCTTCGTCATCGCCGTCATTTTCTCTTACTTCGGGGTCCCCCAGCGTTGGCAGCACCGGGTGCTCTTCTGGGGCATCCTCGGGGCCTTGGTGCTCCGAGGCGGCATGATTTGGCTGGGAAGCGAACTCATCCAACGGGTGCATTGGACACTGTATGTTTTTGGCGGATTCCTGCTCATCACCGGAACCAAGATGCTACTCATCCGCGAAGAAGAGGCTCAGCCCGACCTGTCCCAGAACCCGGTGGTCCGGTTGGTCCGTCGCTGCCTGCCGGTCAGCCCCCACTTCGATGAAGAACGCTTCACCACCCGGTCCGAAGGCCGCTGGATGATCACCCCGCTGGCTGTGGTGCTCTTCGTCGTGGAGACGACCGATGTGGTCTTCGCGCTCGATTCCATCCCGGCCATCTTCGGCATCACGCGGGAACCGTTTCTGGTCTTCACCTCCAACATCTTCGCCATCCTGGGGTTGCGATCCCTGTACTTCGTCCTCGCCAGCGCCATGGATTACTTCCGACATCTCAAAACCGGGCTGGCCCTGGTGCTGGTCTTCATCGGAGCCAAGATGTTGGCCGAAGAACCGCTCCTGAAACTCTTGGGTGACCGACTCAAGTACGTTTCCCTCGCAGTGGTCATTTCTCTGATCGCCCTGTCCATCTTGGCCTCGGTGCTTTCCAAACCCAAGAGTCCGAACGACGGGAAGGGCTCGGAGTCTTGAACTCCCGTTGGGTCATGGCGACCCCGTCCACCGCCAGCATGGAAGTACTTCGCCGCGAGCGGGGGCTGTCTGAACTGGTGACCACCTGTCTGGTCAATCGGGGCATCGTTACCACTGAATCCACCGACACGTTCCTCGATCCGCGGCTAAGATCCCTCTCCGATCCCATGGTCCTCCCGGACATCCGGCTGGCCATCGACCGACTGTTCCTCGCCCGCGAGCGGAATGAACCGGTGGTGATCTTCGGGGATTACGACGTCGATGGCGTCACCTCGACCGCGATCCTCACGGAAGTCTTTACGACACTGGGATGGCACTGCTCCCAGTACCTGCCCCATCGGCGCGACGAGGGCTACGGCCTCAGCCAAGCGGGCGTGGAAAACTGCTTGGCTCGTCACCCCACCGCCCTGCTGCTCGCGGTGGACTGCGGTTCCACTGCCGTGGAACCGATCCAATGGCTCAACAGTCGCGGGGTGGATGTGCTGGTCCTCGATCACCACCAACTCAGCGATCCGTTGCCGCCCGCCTTGGCCTTGGTGAACCCATTGCGTTCCCCCGAGGCAGGCATCGCCCCGTTCTGCTCGGCGGGTCTAGCCTTCAAACTGGCCCACGCCCTGGTCAAACACGGACGCGAGGCCGGCCTCAGCGGGTTCGACACCTACAACCTCAAACCGCTGCTCGACCTAGTAGCGCTGGGCACCATCGCCGACTTGGTCCCCTTGGTTGGCGAGAATCGGGTCCTGGTGCATGCCGGTCTCGAACGGCTCGATGCCACCGCCAGGCTTGGCTTGCAGGCGCTGAAGCGGGTGGCCCGAACCCGCAGCCCCATGGGGGTCTATGAAGTGGGATTCCAACTCGGGCCTCGCCTCAACGCCGCCGGACGCCTGGAAACCGCTGAAGACGCCCTGCGATTGCTGCTTTGCGACCGCGAGACCGAGGCCCAAAGCCTGGCCGAAGTGCTCGACCAGCAAAACCGCGAGCGGCAAGACGTCGAGAAACGCATCGCCCAAGAAGCCTTGGAACGGGTGCGAAACCGGTTCGACCCGCAGCGTGATCTGGTGATCGTCGAAGGCGACGCTTCCTGGCACATCGGCGTTGTCGGCATCGTCGCCTCACGGGTGCTGCGCGAATTCCACCGACCGACCCTGATCCTCGGTGGTGACGGAACCGTCTGGCGCGGGTCGGGCCGGAGCGTTTCTGGATTCGATTTGGCGGCGGCCTTGCGGGACTGCACCGACTTGCTGGAAAAGCATGGAGGGCACGCCATGGCCGCTGGCCTGTCCATCGATCCGGCGCGCCTGGAAACCTTCCGCCAGCGCATCAACGATCTGGCAAGGGAACGCCTGCGGCCCGAGCACCTTCAGCCCGAAGTCCGCATCGATGCCGCAATTCCGCTCCGGGCATTGAGTCTTCCGGTGGTCGGCGATTTGCGGCGCCTGGAACCGTTCGGCATCGGCAATCCGGTGGTCCAACTGGCCGTCCGCGGACTCACTCATGCCCGCTCGCCGCAGAGGCTCAAGGAGCTGCACTGGAAATTCTGGGTCACCGATGGCGGGGCTCCGGTTGAGACCGTCTGGTGGGGAGCGGGAGACCGCCCCATTCCCGAAGGCCGATTCGATCTGGCCGTCATCCCCGAGGCTGGAGAATACGGCGGACGCCGCTTCCTTCAACTGCGCCTCATCGATTGGAAACCCTCCGATCCGGCTTGAAGCCCATTCCAGACCAGCATTGCCGGACCACCTTCAGCGAATTACCTATCAGGAAACCCATGAATGCGCCCATTGGCCCTTCTACGCAAAGCCCGTTCACGGCCGAATACCGGACCCATCGAAACCTGCCCGCTCTGGCCGGTCTTTGCACCATGGCGGAAGCCGATCGACCCGGCTTGTCCGTCGAGGAGAGCGTGCGTCGACTCAAGCGACACCACTACGCGCTGCGCCGCATCCACGGAATCCTGACCGCACGGATCACCTCCGAGCCGATTTATGAACTGAAAATGGCCTGGAGCCATCAGGCTTGGATTTGTGCCGAGCAGGTCAGTGCCATTCGAGCTCGAGTGGGTGAAATGCGCGAGCCGCCGCTGGGTTTGGACAAGGTCCCGCATGAAGGCCTGGCGTTGGCGTTCAATGAACTCATGGCGGCACCCCGTGACCTGCTGCTCATGGGGCTTTACGAGATCGTGGTGCCCGCCTTGCTGCGTTGCATGGCCAAGCATGCCGCCGACACCCATCCCTTGGCCGACCAGCCGACCAGCCGCCTGCTGCGCATCGCCCAAATGGATCTGGAAGACTTGCAGCAGTACGGACGCAAAGCCGTCTCGAGTCTGGTGTCCGGCGAGGAGCGGGCCGCGGCTCAAACCGCTCTCGCCGTATTGAATCAGGCTTTGGCAGCAGCCGGTGGACTGGATGGCACCTCAACCGAGGGCACCGGTTTACCGCTGCCAGAGAAACTGCATTCCGCGAAGCCCTGGAAGTACGATCCGAAACCCCAGCGTGATGAACGCTTTCCCGACCCCTACAACATGGGCGTCAACGCGGAGGTGTTTCTCTACGATCCAAAGCAACCGGCCGAGGCCAAGGTGCTGATGATGTACTACAAACGGCTGCGCGAGATCGATGTGCCGGAGATGATGGCCAGCATCATCACCGAGACACCCGACAAACCGTGGGGTTACTACCGGGACATGAGCCGACAACTTTGGGACGAAGCCCGCCATGCGATGATGGGTGAAGTCGGGTTCGCCAGTGCCGGCATCGACTGGCCCAAGCAGGTGGCGGTGAACTTCACCTGGTCCCTCGGGTTGAACACCCAACTCACTCCCAAGGAACGGCATGCCGTGCTCTACTTCATTGAACAGGGTTTGATGCCCAAGACCGGCAAGCGGCACGAATGGGAAACGGCCATTATGGCGCGAAGCCCACTCGCAGCGACCTTTCAGGATTTCGACTGGGCCGATGAGGTGCTGCATGCCCGGGTCGGCCGAGATTGGTATGTCTCAGACATGCCTTCGCCTCATGAGGCGGTTGCCTACGGGGACGCCTGCTGGAGCAAGGTTCTTATGAACTGGGAACGGTGGCGCACCGACGGATTCACCCAGCACGCCAACTGGTGGACCGGAGCCTACGCCCAATACTGCGAGCGCCATGGCAAGACCCCTGATCACACAGCCGCACAATTCGCCATCAGCTACGAGTCCATCCGGGCCGACCTGAAGGATCTAGCCTTGGCTTCGGGTTAAACGGCTTGCGGTCCACGAGCCGATCTGAAGAGGTCGCATTGACGCCCAGCACTAGCCCTTAGCGCTGCGATCGCCATCAACGCTGCAACCACACCACAAGGAAGACTTGAGCGATCAGGCATAGACCCAAGGTGATCCACAGGGCGCGTTCCCAACCAAGCAAGCCTCGCTGATTGGGAGCGGCCAAATAAAATTGTGCGACCGTTGCTCCCAGGGAAATGGCGTCCCCCCAACGCAGGGGTGATTCACGGATTGGAACCCCATTGAGGGCCACCACGGCGTCGCCAAGACTACGAATCGTCAAACGCCCGTCGGCACCCCGCAGAACCTCTGCGTGGCGTGCCCATACTCCCGAAGTCGAAAGCACCCAACCATTCGACGGATCCCGACCGATCGTGAGCACATCCCCGCTCCAGGCATGGCCTGACGATCCGGAGACGCGGAACTCGAACATCAGAGGATGCTGCGAACCACTTCGATGCGGTCGCCGGGATACAATGGAACGTCTAAATCCGGCTTCTTCAGAGCCGATTTGCAATCCACCATGATTTGTTGGCCGTTGATGCGGGTGATGCGCACCTTGCGACGGTCGGCGTATTCGGTGAACCCACCGGCCCGGTTGATGGCCTTGAGGACGGTCATGCCGCCTTCGAAGGCAAATGATCCGGTAGTCCGAACCTCTCCACCCACGGAAATGGTGCGGCCCAAAACCTGCACATTCACCGAGAGACGCTTATACATCTGTTTCTTCACGGTGAAGAGGTCGCGGATCTCTTTCGAGACATCCGCGGCCATCTTGCCGGCAACTTGAACTTGCTCACCCATGTGGATGGTGACCAATCCGGTCTCCGGAACCTGGATCTCCGTTGGGGTGATGGGCACTGAAGCCTCATACATCACGCGAATGACATCTCCGACCGCAATGCGATCAATGCTGAAAACACTGTTCGTGCTCGAAGCTGCCGCGGCCTGTGCTGCGGGATCGTTCACGGAACTCGTGGCTGCCTGAGAGGTCGCCGAATCAGAACTTGTCTGGCAACCGCCCCATAGGACGGCCAGCAGCAGCACCAAAGCACACATCCCGTTTTGACCGAATCGACGCATCATGTTGATAAATTGGCAGATTCTATTGGCATCCCGACAGCGACTCAATACTGGGTCCCCTTGCCCGGCTTGGCTTCAGGATTTTTGATCTCAGGATTCTTGGCTTCGGATCCCGCAACGGCGATCTCGGCCGGTTTGGCCTCGGAGCGCTTCTTCTTGGACAACTTGCGCTCACCCTCCGGCGTACTGTCATCGCTCTTGGAGTAGTAATCGTAGTAGTATCCGCTGTAGTAGTAGTAGTAGCTATCCTGACTGATGTTGATGTTGTTCAACACAACACCCAAGAGGTGACCACCCACCTTCTCGACCATTTGCTTGGCGCGGAGGGTCATTTGCTGCGGGTACTTGCGGTATTGGACCACGAGCACGGCCATGTCCACTTCGCTGGCCAAGATCGAGGCGTCACTGACACCCATGATGGGCGGTGAATCGAAGAACACGAAGTCGTAGCGGCTCTTGGCTTCGGCGATGAATTCCTTCATGGCCGCCGAATTGAGGATTCCGATGGAACTGCTCGGCAGACGACCGGAAGGTAGGAAGTCGAGAGATGGAACCTGCGTGGTCTGGATGACCTCTTCGAGGCGATTCTGCTTCAGAAGATAGTTGGTCAACCCCAAGTTGTTGGCCACGTTGAGGATCTTGTGCAGGCTGGGACGACGGAGATCCGAGTCCACGATCAGCACTCGATTGCCATTCTGGGCGAACACCGTCGCCAAGTTGAAGATCGTCGTGGATTTGCCTTCGCCGGCGCCACCAGACACCACCGTCATGGTACGCCAGTTGGTATCCTTGCGTGAGAAGAGGATATTGGTCCGAAGCACCCGATACGCTTCGGCATGAGGACTGTCGGTGCCCTCGGACATAAGTGTACCGACGTTCTGGGGAATGACCCCCAGCACGGGCGCCTGCAGGGCTTGCTCGACATCGTCGATGGTCTTGACCGAGGTGTCGAGGTACTCGATGAAGAAGGCCAGACCGATGCCCAGAATCAAACCGAAGACAACACCGATGCTGATGTTAACCGCCTTCTTGGGCCGCACCGGATTCGTTCCAGGAAGGGCTTCATTGATGGTTTCGACCGACGAAGTGCTGCTCAAATCGCGGTCGATGTCTTCTTGAGCGACGCGGATCTTGATACCATCCCGGATGCGGCGGGCGCTCTCGAATTCATTGCGAGCCACAATATAGGGCCGGAACCGCTGGGTATCCTTGGAGTTCTTCTCGATGGTCTCCTGAAGGAAGGTCTTCTGGTTTTCCATGGCCGCCTTCTCGGCTTCCAACGTGGAGCGCATACCGCTGAGAATACCCTGTACCGTCGCATCCAACTGTTCGTCCAATTTGGCGATTTGCAGGGACCACTTCAGCACCTCCGGATGGTCCGGGCCAAAGTCCGGGCTTAGGACGGATGCCTGACGCAACGCATAGTTGCGGGCACCGATCAAGGTGTTGAGTTCAGAGGTCGGATTGGCCACCACCAACGCGTTCAGCAGGCGGTCGCCCTTGAGCTGAGACAACTGTTCAAGCAGGCGATTGTTGCGTGTGATCCGGATCTGATAATCCTGAATCACCCCGGACATGCGCGAAAGCTCCTGCGCCGAGAGTCCCTGAACTTGGCCGGAGTCTGCGATCTCCTCGGGCACCTTCAGCTCCAGACGCAACTTGTCCATATTGTCACGTGCTTGGGACACTTCCCGATCATAGACGGTCAGCTTGTTGGTCAGAGCGGTCCATGCCGCGTCGCTGCGACCGGAACGGTTCTTGTTGCGGTAATTGCCATAGATCTCGGCGATCTTGTTGGCGATGCGGGCGGCCAGTTCGCGGTCTTCGTTGAAGGCCGTGATTTCAATGATGGCCGTATTGCGGTACTGGGTGATGTCCACCTCGCGAGACAGCGTTTCGTACGCGTCTTGAATGGGAAGCTCGCCCGGCTGCTTGTCGCGTTCGGCGTAGACACGAGCCAGTTTCAGATCCTTGATGACCTCGTTGAGGATCTTCGGGGAACGGATGACCTGAAACTCGGTCTGGAGGAAGTATTGGTCGAAGGCAGGCGTCATCGGACCACTGCCCATCATTAGCTGGGTCAGCGGGGTGTCTTTCTCCACCTTCATCCGCGCCAGCGACGAGTAGGACTCGGGCTGGAACTGGGTGATGATCGCCGTGGTGATGACTACCAGCAGGAAGACCGCCAGAATGACGGCCTTGCGAATGCGGATGATGCGCCAGTAATCGAGGAAGTGGAGCTTCGAGTCCTGCGACTGGGGTGCCTTCGATACTTCCATGTGCAAAAAAATAGGAGGCTAGAATGGATGTTCCAGCCTCCTTCGCCAGAGTTGGAAATTCTTAGTAGGTGAAATTGACGCCCAGGAACACCCGGTTACGCGCGAACTCACGCAAGTCGTTCACCAAGTCGGAATCAACGCGGTCGTGAGCGTAGGACACACGAGTCGAGATGTTCTGGGTGATGCGGTAGGAGAGCGTTACGTCGCCAGAAGCGTAGCTGTCGCTCTTGCCGTCGACGCCAGGTCCGCCACCGATGAAGTTACCCATCTGATACAGACCGTTGATGGAACCCACCAGCTTCGGGGTGAAGCTGTGCGACACGCCGAGACGAGCAGAGGTTGCGCTGCTGCCGCGGATCGGATCGGAGAACAGACCGCCACCCACAGCGCCCAAGATACCCACATCGGTCGCCGTCAGCTGATGACGCACACCCACGGTGAGCGAAGAACCAGGCAGAAAACCGTAGGACACCTGTCCGTCGACATAGGGGGAAACGCCGTCGCGGCTCTTGATACCCGCCACATCAGCGAAGTCGTTGTACTGGATACCACCACGGAGCGAACCCGTCAGGTTGGCCGCGAAGTCGTGATCGATGGTTGCCGCAACAAAGTGCGAATTGACGTCACGAACGAAGCCAACGTTGCTGCCAGGCCCATCGTAGTCGGTGATACCGTACTGGTAGAACAGACCGACACTGGACTTCGGAGCCACCTGATAGCGGACGTTGACCGACGGGAGGTACTCCACGCGGTCCAGCGACTGAGCGAAGGCTAGGTCGTCGAAACGGAAGAGGTTGTTCCGGAAACCGGTCACCGCGCTCCAGTTCTCGGCGAGCTCAGAGGTGAAGTCGAAGCCGGCGATGTTACGGAAGTTGGTGCCTTCAGCGCGGAACAGAATACCCGCACCACCGGCGCCAGCGCCCAGCTGCTGAGGCTCTTGAGCCTGAGCGAAGCTGTCGAAAACGTTGATCTTGTAGCGGGAATTGAAGTTGTGGCTCAGGCTGGCATCGACCACGTGGTTGTGGTCCAGGGACTTGGCCCGGTTTTCGAAATAACGCAGCAGGTAGTCGTAACGCAGCCCCAACGTGGTCTGGCCGTCGTTGATCGGCAGATTCAGGCTGAAGCCCGGAGTCACCTCGAAACCGAAGCTGTCCACCTTCGGCAGGTCGCTACGAGTGTAGACGTTGTCGTTGTAGAAACCAGAGACGCCGGCCCGCACCGTCCAAGGCTTGGCTCCGCCTTCGGAGGCTTGAAGGGCAGCGGTGACCGCGAGGCTCGCAGCGCCGATAGAAAGGGCGCTCATGCTGGGAATGAAGTTTTTCATGCGAAATCCGTTTTTAGACGGCTCTGTCGTCGTTGGAACGCGGAGCTTGATTACCTTCGGAGTCTTGGAAGTTCAGTGCGGAGTGTCAACCTGTTTTCCGGTTTTTTGCCAAATGATGAATCGCGGCCGGTTTCAAGGATCCCTCTCAACAACCCATCAGCGTGATTGCCTTCGAAATGCAGGAAAATCAGCGACCACCTGATCCCATGAGGCCACCGATCCCCAGGATGTCAGCGAGAAAACTTCCACGGGCGCCCCTTCGCCCAACCCCAGTGCTCGCCGCTGGTTCAGGAAGCGTTGACGGAGGGATGCCTCCCATTGCTCAAGGGTCTCAACCGGTGCGATGCCGTGCCGCCCCACCCAAGGCAACCATTCGCGTATCTGACTTTGGTGACACCACGATTGACGGGCGATTTGATCGAAGGAATCAGCGACATCCACCACTAGATCCGGGACGGATTGAGGCCCTTCGCCGATGTAGCTGTCCCAAGTGTTGAGAATCACTGGGGTTCGGATCCAACGCGCCTCGGCCGTACCCTCCGCCGGATACTCGTCCACGAAGGCATGGGGGACGTTGATCATGTAGGCCACTCGTCGGATCGCATCGGCCACCGTTATGTGGTCGGGATGGACTCCGGCCCGGGTATCCGCCGGCAGTGGCGGACAGAACAGATAATCGGGCTCGAAGTCCCGGATGCTCTTCCAGAGTGCGGCCAGCAAGTCGTTGCTGAGCAATCGAGCCTCACCGAAAGGACGACCGTCCGGACGGGATAGGCGTTCGAATTCGTACCCACCAATGGCAGCGGCAGCCGCCTGCTCCTCAAGGCGGATGCGTGCGGTTTCCTCGGGAGTTCGCCAGTGGTGGCCCGAGCGTCCATCGGTGCAAACCAAAACCTTGGCGCGAAAGTCCCCGGCATGCTTGCGGCGGAAGAGTTCAAAGGTACCCGCGGCTACGAATTCAAAATCGTCGAAGTGAGCGTGAACGCAGAGGATTCGCATGCGAAAGAGAAGATCTCTGCAAGATGGTAGGCGGTGAGGGATTCGAACCCCCGACCCAATGCGTGTAAAGCATTTGCGCTAACCGCTGCGCCAACCGCCCCACCGACCGCAGGGACTCACCTTAACCCACGCCAGTATTCGGGTTCAATGCGGCAATGCGCCGAGCTGACAGTCTACGATGGGATTTGGCTCAAGAGTCTGGACACCCCGTAAGGAACTCCTGTTGGCCCTATCAGTCATTTTTGCTAGGCTGGCGGCCTGATGAGCCGGGCGTTCCCGAGTCGGACCCATGAATCCGATGATAGGATTTCACAAACCACCTTTCCGTTGACGGAGGATTGGTTTGTGGACGCCCTTCCGCATCAAGCTCTACAGAATCCCCACCCCGCCGCCCATCCCTCACAGAATTCCCGCTCTTTTTTGGAATCACACCGTGACCGTGTTGTCATCGCGGTGGATTGGCCGGTCATCATCGAGGCGGCGGAATTCACCCGCTTGGGGCGGCATCGCGACCTCGTAGAACTGGACCGCAATTATCCCGTGCAGCACGCGGGGCCATGGACCGAAGCTTCGGTCCGGGTGGGTCGAAGGCAGTTGGCGCGACTACGTTCTTGCCGCGACCTCCGTGTGGTGCAGCGCTATTTGGACGCGGTGGAAGCGGGTCAGGCACAGGCCTGGAACCCGATCGTCTTTGGAGTGGCGATGGCCGCCTTCAACCTGCCCTACCGTCAAGGGCTGTTGCATTACGCCGGCACCGTGCTGCGAGGCCTCGCCGAACCGTGTCGCCCCAGAGACCTCTCGGAAGGTGACTGGGCAAATTGGATGAACTCCCTCGAGACCCCCCTCCCGGAAGCGGCCCATCGACTCCTCCAGCCAGCGACTCTGGCCCTCGGAAAAACGGACCTGCGCGCGCGTTAGGCTTCTGTCTGGGTCACCCGTCACACCGGCAAGAATTGGGATTGGTCGAGGAATCCCCTTTCCCGCGAAGCTCCTAGGGGCTTTCCTCCGCTCCTCGTTATGCTTAAGGCCGGCATCGTCGGTTTGCCCAATGTGGGCAAGTCCACCCTCTTCAACGCAGTCACCCGCACCCGAAAGGCGCAGGCGGCGAACTA
>CAMATE010000024.1 GCA_945861075.1 Akkermansia muciniphila | reverse complement strand
GGTATCGCGGGGTATCGCGGGGTATCGCGGGGTATCGCGGGGTATCGCGGGGTATCGCGGGGTATCGCGGGGTATCGCGGGGTATCGCGGGGTATCGCGGGGTATCGCGGGGTATCGAGGTATCGCGGTCAGGAATTAAATTTCAAACCCGCGCGAAACCACCCGTGTTTCCAGCAGTGAAGATTGCCCAGTTGGCGGAACCCTATACCTTCCCCGTCGACATGATCCGACCGACAGCGTGGTTGATGCTGGCAACGTGGGTAAGTTTACTTTCCGCGGCAGAGCGGCAGTTCGATTTTTCCTCAACGCGGCCCGGAGCCCTTCCCGACGGATGGAAAGCTGAACTCGCTGGCTCAGGAAAACCCGGCGATTGGCGGGTACTTGAAGAAGATATTCCTCCAGTGCTGCCACCTCTATCTCCGCAGGCTCCCAAGTTGTCTCGGAAATCCGTGTTGGCGCAAACGGCTCCCAGCAATGAAGACGAGCGCTTTCCACTGCTGATCAACAACTCAGAACGTTACGGAGACTTCACGTTTTCAACGCGCTTTCAGATCACCGGAGGCTCATTGGAACAAATCGCGGGCTTGGTGTTCCGGCATCAGGATTCGAAGAACTTCTACGTCGTCCGAGCCAGCGCGTTGGGCAGCAACCTTCGGTTCTACAAGTTTGTTGACGGAGAGCGTTCAGCCCCGATTGGACCTTCGATTCCATTCCAGAAAGGGAAATGGTATGAGCTTTCCGTTCGGGCTGAAGGAAATCAGATCGAAGTGCTTCTCAACGGGACCAACGCATTCCCAACTCTGACTGACAACACATTCAATGCTGGTCATGTCGGCTTCATCACAAAATCAGACACGACGGCGCTCTTTGCGGATGTCAGCATCCGTTACCGCCCGCTGGAAACGCTGGCAGCAACCCTGGTCCGGCAGGCATTGGAACAGCAGCCTCGACTGTTGAACCTGCGACTGTATGGCGTTTCCGGCAACCAGAAGGAACTAAAGTGCCTGGCAGCGAAAAATTCTAGGGATCTCGGGGGTGCAGCGAGTGAGACCGTCAAAAAGGTTTACCAAGAAAATCAGACCTATTTTGGCAAGACAACGGAAGCTGCAGTCGTCACGGCCCCCCTGCATGATCGCAACGGAGATGTTGTTGGGGTCATGGAATTCCACCTGAAGCCCTTTGCCGGTCAGATTGAATCGACCACCGTCGCCCGGATCCTCCCCACCGTCCGCAGGCTTGAAACCGGCATCACGGGATCCAAAACCCTCGCCGAATAGGCGCCCCCTTCATCCAGACCAGACCGTCCAAAGCTACAACCAACAATTCATCAAAAAAGGGGACAGGCTCATCAAAAAAGGGACAGGCTCTTTTTTTGAAAGAACCGGCCCGTAAGCATCGAATCATGAGGCAGACTCTTCATGAGAACTCGACGCCTCAAGGCCCATCCGGATGCCTCCAGCGGTTTCTACCACTGCATGTCTCGCGTGGTGGACCGGCAACTCATCTTCGGTGATGTCGAGAAGGACCACTTTGCGCGTCTCATGCGCCAATACGCCCATTTCTGCGGCCTTCAAATCATCACATTTTGCCTCATGGGCAACCACTTCCACCTCCTCATCGAGGTTCCAAAACGCCCAGATTCACCTCCCGCCGACTCCGTCTTACTGGACAGAATCCGTGCCATTTACCCGCAGTCGTTTGCCCATCAAATCCGCAACCAACTCGCCGACACCTCGCTGCCCACTGCCCAAAAAGACATCCTACGCCAGCAGTTCTGGAAACGCATGGGCGATCTCAGTCAGTACTTCAAGGAACTCAAGCAACGCTTCAGCCAGTGGCACAATCTGCGCCATGGCAGGCGGGGTACCCTCTGGGAGGAACGATTTAAAAGCGTCCTGATCGGAGCCGACGGCTCGGCACTGACCACCGTCGCGGCCTATATCGACTTGAATCCTGTCCGAGCAGGCCTGGTCACCAACCCTTCGCTCTACCGCTGGAGCGGCTACGGACAAGCCATGGCAAGCCGGCCTGAGGCTTTGGCCGGTTATCAGTCCCTGACCGCTATTCGCGAGGGCTCAAGCTTCAAACCAGCCCAGGCTCTCAAACATTACCGCGCTGGTCTCTTCGATTATGCTGAACGTCGAGGAGTCTTCCCACCGGCCCAGGCATGCATCAAACCAGACACAAAACGAAGGAGTTCCCAAACACTCCGCCTATGGCAACAGCACGGAGATTTCGGCCTCATCGGTCAACTGTTGCACCGTATCCGGTATTTCAGTGACGGCGCTGTAATCGGTTCCAGGAGCTTCGTGGAATCCATCGCCCTCTATCATCAAAATTGGCTCCAAAGAAAACGCCAACCGTCCGCACACCCGCTATCCCAGTTCAAAAACTCAACCCTCTTCAGCCTCAGGCCCTTGCGCAGAGCGGCGAGTGGTTAGGAAGACGCAGAGACCTTCAGCCAGTTTTTGTTTCCCAGTATTTTTCCGCAAAGCTCACATTGGATTGCCCAGAGGTTTACAAGTCACCCCATAGCGAGCCGGCTTCAAACCTAATTTCTCTGGCTACAGTCACCAAATTCAGCAACTCGGAGAAACCCACCCCGTTCCAAGCTCACCTCGGAACCGGTATTTCACTTCGGATGGGTGGGCTCAGCAAACCGAAGTTAGCTTCATCACAGGACAGCCTGTCCCTTTTTAAGAACTAATCGATTTGCGGCAGCCAATTCATCGCAACGATCGAGTCGAGCCTGTTCCTCTCTTTCCGTTTTCATCCTTTTTTAAAACGCGCCGCAACATGTGGGAAATCCGCTTCCTTGGTGGACAGGGTGCTGGTTGACTCGCCAGACGGATGAAGGTTCTTGTTGTCGGTTCGGGTGGTCGTGAACACGCACTAGTCTGGAAACTCGCAAGCTCGCCGCATGTGACGGAGTTGGCGTGCGCACCTGGGAACGCGGGGACGTCGGGGGTTTTTCTTCGCTCCGGCAATCTGGCGACCAATGTGCCGATCGCTGCAGATTCCCTGGAAGCCCTGCGCGACTATGCGGTTCATCACCGCATCGATCTGACGGTCGTTGGCCCGGACAACCCCCTCGCTCTCGGTATCGTCGACCTCTTTCAGGCGGCTGGCCTGCGAATCTGGGGACCCAATCGCCGCGCAGCCCAGTTCGAATATTCTAAGGCATTTTCACAGGACTTCATGCTGCGCCATCAGATCCCAACAGCTCGATCTGGCGTTTTCACCGACGCTGCTGCCGCACGACGTTTTGTTGCAGAACTCGAGGGGCGCTGTGCGGTCAAAGCCGATGGTCTCGCCCTGGGCAAAGGTGTGCTGCTGACCCATTCGATCTCCGAAGCTGAAAAGACCGTCGATGATATGCTGCTCCGAGGATCCTTTGGGCAAGCAGGCTCACGGATCGTCATTCAGGAGCTCTTGGAGGGGATTGAAATATCCCTCCACGCACTGTGCGACGGAAAGACCGCCCACCTTTTTCCAACAGCCCAAGACCACAAGCGCATTTCGGATGGCGACCAGGGGCTCAATACCGGCGGAATGGGTGCTTATTCCCCTGCACCGTTTCTTGATGATGCCACCTTAAATCAGGTCGGACGCGCGATCTTGGATCCTTGGCTGGCCGGTTGCGCCTCTGAGGGTATTGATTTCAGAGGCCTTCTTTACCCCGGAGTCATGCTGACAGCGAACGGCCCCAAGGTATTGGAATTCAACGCAAGATTCGGAGACCCCGAAACCCAGGCTTATTTACCACGCTTGGAAAACGATCTGGTCGAAATCCTCTCCGCCAGCATCGACGGAACATTGGACCAAACGCCGCTTCGATGGTCTCCCATGGCCTGTCTCTGTGTCGTCATCGCCAGTGAAGGCTACCCAGGATCCAGCCCGAAAGGACGTCCGATCCACGGTCTGAACGACCTGCTGAATCAACCTCAACTTCAGGTTTTCCACGCTGGAACAACCTGTAAAGACGGCGAAGTGGTCACAGCCGGCGGACGGGTACTCGGAGTGACCGCCTGGGCGCCTACCTTACAAAAAGCCCAAGAGGCTGCGTACAATGCCTGCGACAAGATCTGCTTCGATGGAATGCAGTTTCGGCGCGATATCGGAGCCAAAGGCCTGCGCTACTGATCGCCTCACACCCTGTTAAACACAGCAACACAACACAGCCTGTCCCTTTCGTCTCATTTCGTCTTCAACACAGCCTGTCCCTTTCGTCTTCGACCACTCGCTTAAATCACTTCAACCATCGGAGCTTGACCCTCAATTGGTCCCAATTGGTCCTTAAGATTTTGGCGGTGCCTTCCGATCAACCGTTGTCACTTCCGAGGCGTATGGCTGGAGCTTAAGCGCAGGAGAGATGACGCTCGGAGGCCAAATGCCCAATATCTTCGAAGAAGCTCATCTTTCAGACAATGCCAAGGTGACCGGAGACGCGTTGGTCTTTGGACATTCCCGCATCTACGGTAATGCCCGGATCTACGGAGATGCCCAGGTCTACGAGGATTCCCACGTTTCCGGAAACGCTTTGGTTTACGCAAATGGTCGAGTCTACGGCACTTCCCGGATCTGCGGCGAAGCACAGGTGGCTGGTCAGTCTCGGGTCTACGGAGATGCTCGAGTTTCCGGCAATGCCTTCATCCACGGTCAGGCACATATTCTTGGCTCCGCCCGGGTGAGCGGATCCGCACAAATCCTCGATGCTGCTCAAATTTCAGGCGATGCCTCGGTTTCAGGAAATGTCCGAATTTATGGAAACGCCCGCATCTCAGGGGATGCCCGGGTCTTTGGCGATGTCCAAATCCTGGGCCAAGCGCTCATTGAAAGCAGCCAACACTGGTTTTCCCTCACTCAGGGCGGTGAGACCATGAGCATCTACCGCTCCACACGCCCGGGCGGTTTCGAAATCAACATCGAAGGTCAGGAGGTAACCATCGAGCTCCTCGACGAAGACTTGGGACGATTCGTTCAGCGCACCATCGAGGCCAACTTCGATTTGGCGAAAAAGAAGGGTGCTCAGATATCAGCACTCAGACGCTGACAGCCCCAGCGCCAAGCATCCGAATCGGGCCCTGCCCTGCCTTTGGATCAGTGCACCCCGAAAGCCAAGATTCACGGAGACTCGGATGTCACCGCAACCAACGATACAGAACCGGATCGAGCCTTTTCCTCCAATTCTTCCCGATCAATCAGCAAGGTCGTTCCCGCTTCAAACGCCAGAACACGGACTCCGTTTTGTGAGCAAATCTCCACGGTTCGCGGCCCGACACAAGGGATGTCGAATCTCAGGTCATGCCCAACTCGGGCCAATTTGACCGCCACCGCGCCCCCGGTTTTGCCCGCCAATTTGCCGCCGCGTTCCAAACAGGCGTCCGTACCCTCGAACCCCTCGACAGCCAAGGTGGTCCCCTCCTTGACCACCACCGTCTGACCAATTTCTAGGCGGGCGATTTCTTTCGCGATTCCAAAGCCAAATCGAATGTCAGCCAAAGCCTTCGACGGCAAACTGGCCCCAGCCACGTAGCCAAGGCCCGGCATCCAAGCCGAAAGCCACGGAACCGCGGGAACCAACTCGACCCCGTCCTTGGACAATTCCTCGCCGATGGCGCCGAAAAGGGTGTGAGCGTTCTTCTCTTTGAGCCGCAACAACAAGCTCATGGCCCGAAGATCCGGCCGGACATCGAACAGGTTCCGAGGGGCAATCTGACCCAACATCACGCACTGACGGACACCCTGCGAAGTAAAGGCTCGGATCATCCGGGACAACTGCCCCACCTTGACCCATTCCAATGAGGAAACTTCATCCGCCAAGGCTGGATCGGTTTCCCCTTCAAAACCCACTGCTACCACCGTCTCACCGCGGCGGCGGGCCTCACGGGCAAACAGGAACGGTAGGGATTTGCTTCCGGCAATCAGGCCAATCACGTCGTTATTTTGCTCAAAAACATTTCCCGAGGAAAGACACGCCTCATGAACCCCTGAGCCTCGCAAACCGGACCATCCTCGATCGGCTGAGGCAGCCGGCCGACCTTCCAGCCTGTCCCTCATGAACACTAGCCTGTCCCTATGGAAAGACTCGAAGACTCGGCCAATTCGGAACTACTCCGCTAAATCGGCCGCGCCGGCTAAGCAAACGCTCGTCGAAGCTTGCGGAAACTCTTCGGAACAGCGGTCTCGGACGGCTCCTTGCCCTCCATCTCCAAAGAAACCCAACCTCGGAAACCAGCCTCTCGAAGGATGCCTGCGATCCGGCGGTAATCGAGATCCAGAGTGTACCACTCACCACCACCCGGATAGTCCTTGGCCTGGACCATCACCGTTCGGGAGGCGATCCGACGCAGGCGGTCATAGGGGTTCTCGAGAAAATTTCCGGTGTCCATGAGCAGCCCGAAGTAGGGCGAATCGATCGCCGCGGCGATCTTCAGCATTCCCTCCACGGTCCGGGTCAATCCCCAGTGATTTTCCACCGCGAGAGTCACCCCGGCCGCAGCCGCATGGGGCAGGCATTCCTTGAGGCACTCGATGCACCACTGGAATCCCTGTTCTTCGGTGTACCCGGGCAACACCGGCTCTTCCCCTCGCGCCTTCATCAGGTCGTCGAAGGATGCAATGGTGTTCCAACGCCCCGAGTTGATACGAACACAGGAAACCCCCAAAGCGGCGGCTATTTCGATGCACTTGATCGTGTGCTCCACCTGCTTGCGTCGAACAGAAGCATCGGGATCGACAAAATCCTGATGGATGGACAGGCAGACCAACGAGATGCCGTGGCGAAATGCATGGCGCTTGAGATCCGCCAAATACGCCCGGTGATCCGGAGTGAGTGGCTCCTTTTCAGGGATGTCCATCTGGCGGTGCAAGATATCAACCCCTTCAGCCCCCAAGGCGGCTGCCCGCTCAATGACCTGATGGAGGGTTACTTTGGGGTCTCGAAAATGCCAATAGGAGTAGGAGGCAATGGCCAACCGGATGCGAGGAGCCAGCGGCACCTCGGAAGATCCATGAACGGAGGTCTGAATGGCCGTTGTTCCAGCGACGGCAGCGGCGATAGAACCGGTGGATCCCAAAAATCCACGCCGGGAAAGCGGAACAGAGGACGCGTTCATCGGAACGACGTTGCCGAGCCTGTCCCCGGAGGGCAACCGGCAATGATTCGTTCACGGTGTCACTAACGCTTCACCCAGAGCAGAGAGTTCCTCGGGTTACCAAGCGAGACCCAGAACTCTGCGCTACTCCTTGAGTTGCCGCTTGGCCTTGCGGGCCTCTGCCTTCTCGTTGTTCTCGAATTCCTTCTCGGCCACGCGAACGCCCGGCAACCGCTGGCGTTCCTGATCGGCCACCTCGCCTGCGTCCGTCGGTGTCGCCAGAATGCTGGGTCGGATGAGGATCATCAACTCGGTGCGGGAACTGTTCTGGCTACGCTTGGAGAAAGCCGCCCCGAGGTAAGGGATGTCCTTGAGGAGCGGAACCCCCGACTTCTGCTTGTCGGTGCTGGTGGTGATATAACCGCCGAGCAAGACGGCATCCTTGTCGCGCACCGTCACGAATGAACTGGCCGAACGGGTCTGAGTCGTGGGAGCGCTGAGTCCATTGCCGAGGTCCAGATTGGAACCCAGATTGTCCACCGTCTGATCAATTTGCATGACCACCAGATTGTCCGGGGTGATGAAGGGCGTGACATTCAACCCGACACCCACCTGCTGACGGGTGATAGACTGGCTGTTGCCGAAATTGCCGCCGCCAAAAAAGGATCCGGATACAAAAGGCACTTCGGAACCCACAAAGAAGCTGCCCGGGGTGGCATGCGAGGTGATGACCCGCGGGCGCTGGATCACATTGACCCGGCTATCCGCTGCGATGGCATTGATGGCAATGTCCCAATTCTGGCCGATCTGAGCGAAGTAGGAGAGACCGGACCCCGAGGTGGCCGGAATGCCATTGACGACATTGGTTCCGACACCGCTGCCGGTGGACCGCCCCAACTGCTTGAGGAATTCTGAACCGGTACCCAGCGGCGCACCGGAAGGATTGTTCACCACTCCACCGCCCCGGTTGTTGGAGTTGTCTCCAAACTGCGCCGGCCGCTGAGCCGCGCTGATTCCGTAATTCCAACCCGCACTCAGGTTGACCTCCATGATGATGGCCTCGACCAGTACCTGAGGCAGAAGGGTGTCCACCTTCACCAGCACCTCACGCAGCTTGGCGATGTCTTTCTTGTTGCCGTAAACGATGAGCGAATTGGATCGCTGATCGGCCGTGATGCTGACCGTTTGCAGCAACTCGGAAAGCCCCCCATAACCCGCACCAGCACCGGCGCCACCTCGGCCCATGGCATTGAATCGGTTTTGGAAACTACCTGTATTGACGGCCGATCCCGGTTGGTTGATGCCTCCGCCCAACTGCTGGCCACCCAAGCGTCCAGAATTACCCAGGCGACCAGCGCCCCCCAACTGATTCATTCCGCCGAACTGGCCACCGCCGCCGAATTGGTTCATTCCCGAACCCATACCGCCCACGCCTCCCATTCCACCGCGGCGTCCACCCATGCCGCCTCCCATTCCGCCAACGCCGCCAGCGCCTCCGACACCCCCACCCGGGGTTCCGCTGACTCCGCCGCCGCCGATGACACTCGTGAGGGTCGCGTAAATCTCATCCACCTTGCCGTACTTGATGGGGATGACCTCGAGCTGAAAGTCTTCCTCCACCTCGATATCCACCTTCGCCAGCACTTCGAGCATTCGCTTCACGTTGATGGCGTAGTCACGCAACACCAGCGTCTTGGTGCTCGCCAAGGCGACGATGCCATTGGCGTTCTTGGCGAAGGGGGTGATCGTGGGAACCGCTTCTTCGATGGCCACATGCTTCAGTTGGACCACATGGGTCACGAACTGGCTGGCCTCGGCATATTGGTCAGCCGGTTTGTTCGAGAATTTAGCACCCTCTTGCAACGCCTGAGCCACCGGCACCGCCGTGACGAACTTCTCGCCCTGAGGAATCATGGTGATGCCATTGAGGGCCAACACCGTATCCCACATCTGAACCTCTTCGTCTTCGGAGAGGGCGGTCTGGGTATCGATGCTGATCTTGACCTGGGGCAGACCCTGGGCCCGAAGCACCGTCCGCTTGACCAAAGGACCATAGACTTGGTCCAGGAAAACATTCAGATCCTGATCCTTGAAGACGATGGAATCACTGGGCTGATTCGTTCCACGATTCTCACGCAACGCCTTCAGAGTGGCATCATTGATCGCCTGATCCTCCTCCGAAGGCTGACCCGCCTTGGCCGCAGCTGCGGCGGCTGGCTTGCCGGCACCCGCCCCCGACTTGGCCGCCCCGGTCGCTCCCGGCGGTGCCGGCGGCGGTGCAGGCGTTGCACGCGGGAAGGAGCGTGGCAAGGCTGACGGGAAATTGGTCGAGCCAACTGCGACCGGTGCCGCAGCATTCGTGGCCTTCCTCAAACGTGACGGGGGCTCAGGAAACGGAGGGATGGTATCAACCGGCGCATTCGCAGGAACCACCGGAGTAGCCGGAGCCACCGTGGCCGCAGGAACCAGGGTCGCCGGAGCCAACGGGGCGCCCGGTGCAGCAGCGGCGGCAGGAGCCTGTCCGAAAAGGTGACCCGCGGTGATGGCCGCAACGACCGCGAGATGGATGAGAGGCGTGTTCACAATCGGTTACTTCTTGGTTGGCGCGTTGGTTCCGGTGACGCGCGACGTGGCTGCTGCGTTGGTAGAAGACTTGGGTTTGGCGGCCGATCCAGAAGCCGGGGCCGACGAAGCCCCGCCCGAAGCCTTGGCGCCCGGCTTGGATTCAGCAGTCTTGGGACCGGACCCGGCCGGAGCGGCGGCCTTGGGTTTCTTTTGGAAGCTGGCAACAAACGTCACCGAGGCGCTGAGATTCTGACCGCTGTTGTCGAGGCGCAACCGGCTCATGTCGCGAACACGGATCATCGAATCGCTCGAACCCAGCGCGTAGAGGAAATTCACAAAACCCTCCTCCTTGGAGGTGAGGTCCACGATGACGATTTGCTCATCGAAAAAATTGGTGTCCTTCGATGAGCTCATTCGCAACGACGCGATTTGCGGAGACACCCGACCCAAATTGACTCCATTGGTCGCAGCCGCAGCCGTAATCCCCTGCTGCACCCGGTTGGCTTGCTCCTCGGGTAGAACCTGACCTCCGGCTCCCTCCAAATCCTTGAGAAGCTTCTCGAGGGTCGATTTCTTGGACACCTCCTTGAAGTAAATCTGCTTCTGGCCCTCGAGCTTGGTTCGCTCACGGACCATGATGTCCCATTCAGCAAAATAGGGCCAAATAAACCAATAATTGAACAGGAGGCCCATCACGCAAAGGCCCACGATGGCCATCCGGCGCTCGGTCGGTGCCAAATTCAATCGGTCAAACCAACGGGTCATGGAGTCACCGCCTCCTCTCTGCGCAATTCCGCCTCGAAGCTCCAGGACAAGGTGTTGCCCCGTGGGGTCATGGTTGCCGGCTTGACCTCGGAAAAGATCGGCTTGCCCTCCGAGGTCACGGCTCGGAGCAAATCATTGAATCGAATCACCTCGGCACGGTCGCCCTCTGATGCATTGCCATTGATGGCCAAAGTTCGACCGTTCTTGAAATCCATCTGAACGAGGGTGAGAGACTCAGGCAGCTTTTCAACCACCGCATTCCAGCAATCGAGCGCAGCAAACCTCAGCGCCACCTGCTCCTGCAGAACCCGAACCCGGGCCTTGAGTTGCAGCGTGTTGGTGTACTGCAACGCCATCGAGCGGGTTTCACCTCGGAGCGTGTCGACCGAGGATTTATTGAAAGTAAGCACCGCCAGATAAACAAACACGCCCGCGAGGTAGGTCATGGCCAAAGCGGTGAGGCCTTTGACCCACAAGGAGTCCACATACTGACGTCGCTGACGGGTCCTCACTTCCTCCGGGATCAACGAGGCCGGAGAGGGCTGCAACGCATGGTTGGCGGTAAGTTGAGCCAGATCAGGCTCAGCTCCGGGAGTCTCTATCGAGACCGGTTGACTGCACCAACCGCGCAATGCTTCGACGAGGGGTGACGCCTCGGACAAGGGTACGACCACGGTCACCGAAGGCAACAACGTGAGCCAACCATCCAGCTCAGCGGCCCAGGCCGTGCCATTCAATTGGGCCAGCAGCAATTCAGCAGCACCCTGAACCGGCAAACGGATCAGTGACACATCCCGAAGCACGCTGCTCGACCACCATCCGATGAGTGCCACCTGTTGATCACCCGCCCCATCGATCACAATGCGCAGCAAGTCGCCTCGAACCGGCTTGGACAACAATTGCCGAACCATCGGCAACTCAATCCGATCAACCATGTACCCGCCTTGTTCCAACGTCTCGACAAAGGCTTCGACGGCGGATCGAGCGGCGATGGTCACCAACGCCGTCTGCTGTGTGGCATCTGGGTGCGGAACACTCTCCACGGTCCAAACCACCTGGGCGGGCGGCATCGGAGAGAGCTTCTCGAGTTGGAACTCAATCATCCCGGCCAACTCGGCCGGAGCACAGGCCGGGAGTTGGACTGCCCGCAGAAACACTGCCTCGGGCGGCATCCAGGCGATATCCAGACGGGAACGGAGAAGGAGTCGCCAATCACGCGACACGACATGGACCGGCAACGCCTTATCGGCGGCTACCTCCCATTGGCCAGCCGGCACGGCACTGCCCTTGTTGACCGCAAACTGGTAAAGGTGTCGGTCGCCCTTCTGGAGCGACAACACATTGCAGGCATGCGGAATGGGTGCAGGCTTGCTCATGCCGGAACACCCCCGTGATTTCCGGCCAAAGTCTTCACATGTTCTTCGTTCTGCGTGACGCGCAGCACCTCTTCAACGGTCGTCACACCCGCCTTCACCTTGGTCCATCCGTCTTGACGGAGTGTTCGCATGCCCTGCTTGCGGGCGATATCTGCCAGTGTTGCAGCGGAGACCCGGTTCATGACCAAAGGCCGGATGGCTTCGGTGACCACCAGCAACTCATGGATGCCAGTGCGCCCCTGATATCCCAACTGACGGCAGGCCTCGCAACCAACCCCCTTGCGGAAGTCCGTGGAATCGATTTCGTCTTCTGGGAATCCCACCTTGATGAGGTAGTCGCGATCGATCTTCTGCGACTTGGAGCAACTCGGGCAAATCGTCCGAACCAAGCGCTGGGCCATGATGGCCTCGACCGAGGAAGCGACTAGGAACGGCTCGATCCCCATGTCGATCAACCGTGTGAAAGCGCTGGCCGCATCGTTCGTGTGCAAGGTGCTGAAGACCAAATGACCGGTCAGCGAGGCCCGGATGGCAATTTCAGCGGTCTCGGTGTCACGAATTTCACCGACCATGACCACGTTGGGATCTTGACGGAGAATGTGACGCAACCCCACCGCGAAGGTCAGCCCGATGTCCGAACGCACGGGAATCTGGTTGATGCCCTTGAGCTCATATTCCACCGGTTCTTCGATGGTGATGATGCGCTTGGTGACCGAGTTGATGGTCGAAAGGAAGGCGTAGAGGGAGGTCGATTTGCCGGATCCCGTGGGCCCAGTGACCAGAATGATTCCGTGCGGCTTGACGATGAGCTCGCGAATAAGAGCGTCTTCGTGCGGGGCGAAGCCCAGCTTCTCGAGGCTGAAGAAGATCTTGCCGCGCAACAACAGACGCAGGGAAACGGACTCGCCCCACACCGTCGGCACCGTGGACACGCGGATGTCGATTTCCTCGCCCTTGATGCGGACATTGATGCGCCCGTCTTGCGGCAGACGCTTCTCGGCGATGTTCATCCCGGCCATCACCTTGATGCGTGAAATCAGCGCCGCCTGATAGCGCTTGATTTGCGGAGGCAGCGGCGTCTGATGAAGAATGCCGTCGATGCGGTAGCGGATGCGCAACTCATCCTCGGAAGGCTCGAAGTGGATGTCGGTCGCCCGGTCCTTGAAGGCCTCCCAGATGACTTGGTTGACGAACTTGATGACGCTGGCGTCCTGATCGTCTCCGGTGATTTCGCGCCCGCCGTCGATCTCCAGTTCAATGGCGTCGTCCTCCTCGGCCATTTCGTCGAGGGTCTCGGCTCCGACGCCGTAATACTTCTTCAGTGCCTTTTCAATCTCACTGCGGGTGGCCAGAGCGTACCGAACAGCCCCACCCACATCGAACTGAACGCTCGCCAACATGGCCGCATCGAAGGGATCGGCCACTGCGACCGATAACACTCCACCTTCATCAGAAAAAGGAATGATGGAGAACTGGAAAGCCACCTTGGTGCTGATGCGCTTGCGAACCTCCGTAGCGATGCTGAGTTTGGCCAAATCGACAAACTCGATAGACAAGGCCGCAGACAACTTCTGAAGAAACGCCTCTTCAGCCAGACCAGCTTCCCGAGCGAAAAAGGTCAATCGGGGCTCGGTACCACCGCCCTCGACCGAACGCCGCCAAGCCTCGGACCATTGGTCAAACTGAGCAGGCGTGATGAGGCCTGCCTGGTTCAAAATGGATTTCAGTGGCGTGTACGACATGCGAAACGACCTTCCTGCAACAGCGACCGGCGGGAAAAGTTGCGGGAGAAGTTCCAGACCAACGCCTCGAAAGCGCTGCCTGACCGACTGCCACTGACCTTGCCGGAGGATACCGAAACCGAAGAGCGCCTCCGAGGAAACGCTTTTCCTGAATACTTCCCGAGGTTTTGATGCCCCGCAGTTGAACCATTCCCCCGATCTCGATCTATATCCCAACAGCCGTGCTGCCCGGGATGCTTGGATTCTGGCCCGCCGGGCGGGCATCGCCCGAACCAAGGGGCTGAGCCCGCGGCAACCTTCGCATTGGCTGCGGGAAGCGGAACCCAATCCGGCTGGGGGACAGGCTTCCATTCTGACGGTGTTCCTGACCAACAAGGAATGTCCCTGGCGCTGCCTGATGTGCGACTTGTGGCGACACACGCTCGAAGAAACGGTTCCTGTAGGGGCCATTCCGGAACAGGTGGAGCGCGCCTTCGCTGCAGACCAGGCCAAACACCCCAAACAGGCCCAGTGGCTCAAACTCTACAACGCCGGCTCGTTTTTTGATCCGCAGGCCATACCGGCGGCGGATTGGCCGGAATTAGCCCAAAAGGCACGCGCCTACGAACGCCTCGTGGTCGAATGCCACCCGAAACTCATCCGGGAAGAGCGCATTCTCCCCTTCCAACGCGAACTCGGCGCCGACACCCGACTGGAACTCGCACTCGGTCTGGAAACAGCCCATCCCGAGGTCCTCGAACGCCTGAACAAAGGGATCGATCGGGAAAGCTTCCAGCGTTCCGCCGAATGGATCCGGCGTCACGACATGGACTTGCGGGTCTTCGTCTTGGTCAAACCGCCCTTCCTCAATGAAACCGAAGCCTTGGAATGGGCCTGCCGATCCATGGACTTCGCCTTCGATTGTGGCGCGAACACCATTTCACTCATACCGACTCGATCTGGGAATGGTGCCTTGGAATCGCTGGAGGCCCGAGGTGAATTCTCCCCACCCCGCCCCGAGACCTTGGAAGCGGCCCTGAGCTACGGGATTGGATTGGGTCGCGGACGAGTCCTAGCCGACACCTGGGATTTGGAGCGCCTTGAAGCAGACCCCATTCGCCGAGCTTCGCTTTTGAGCCGACTGGAAAATGGCAATCGGACCCAGCGGAATGGCTGACTGGAAACCCTATGGATTAACGCATCCGGCCCCTCCGAAGATCCCCAGTGGTCCGGAGAGAAGACGCAATCACCACTCGAGAATGGCAGCCCCCCAAGTGAGGCCGGCTCCAAAAACAACCAGGAGAACCAAGTCTCCGGGTTGTATGCGCCCTTGGCGAACCGCTTCGTCCATGGCTATACCCACGCTGGCAGCGCTCGTGTTGCCGTAGCGATCCACATTCACGAAAACTTGTTCATCCGTGGCCCCCAACCGTTCGCCCACGGCACTGAGGATGCGCTGATTGGCCTGATGCGGAATCACGCAGCGAATATCCTCAATGGACAACCCACAACGCTCCAGCACCTCATTGGAGGCTGAAACCATGGCTTGAACGGCGTTCTTGAAGGTCTCCTTGCCATCCATCCGCAGGAAGTGACGGCGACCGGCAACCGACTCCGCCGTCGCTGGACAAGCGCTGCCGCCGCCGGGCAACTCCAGCAAACTGGCTTTGGACCCATCGCTTCCCAGACTCGTCGTCAAAAGCCCACGGGCTCCGGGCCGGTGTTTGAGCACGGCCGCTCCAGCGCCATCGCCAAAAAGAACACACGTGTTGCGGTCGGTCCAATCGACCACGGAACTCATTTTCTCGGCACCGATGATCAACACCGTCTCATGCGCACCGGCCTCGATGAATCGGGCGCCGATGTCCAAGGCGTAGACAAACCCGCTGCACGCGGCCTCGATGTCGAAAGCCACGGCCCGATGGGCTCCGAGCTTCTGCTGCACCAGACACGCAGTGCTGGGAAACGGCATGTCCGGCGTGATGGTGGCGACAATGATCAGGTCGATATCTGCGGCGGTGACGCCCGCCGAAGTCATCGCCCGGCGCGCGGCCTTCAAGGCCATGTCCGAAGTCGCCTCGTCAATCCCAGCGATCCGACGCTCGCGAATACCGGTCCGAGTCGTGATCCATTCGTCGGAAGTCTCGACCATCCGCTCCAGCTCAGCATTGGTCATCACCCGCTCTGGCACATAGGAGCCCAAGCCCACAATGGAGGCGGAACGAAGCGGTGCGCGTTGGGTTCGGGGATGGTTCAAGAGATTCTCTAAAAATCAGGAGGTCTGCGCCGAATTTTGCGGCGGCACAGGTGATGGAGGATTGGACGCCGGCAGGGCGGTTGAGGTCAATGCCACAGCCGAGGCAGCCCCGGCAATGGCTTGAACCAATGTCTCATTGAGACCCAGTTGCACGAACCTCACGGCTTGGCTCATGGAATGCCGGACATTGGAGCGTTTGGCGCTTCCATGGATCTTGATGACACATCCATGAACCCCCAAGAGCGGCGCACCGCCATAGGCTTCGGGGTTCATCCGGGTGCGGATGCGTTGCAAACCGCCGCGGGCAATGGCAGCACCGAGCATTCGCCATGGATTAGCCGTCAGTTCCTCGCGGAGCATGGCGCCCACCGCTTTGCCCAGACTTTCCGCCGATTTCAGGACGATATTGCCCACGAAACCATCGCAAACGCAGACATCCACGCCATCCATGAACAAGTCGTAACCCTCACAGTATCCGGTCGCGTTGAGACCCGAAGCGCGGATCAGAGGCAGCGCGGCACGAGTGAGATCGGTGCCCTTGGACTCTTCACTGCCATTGCTCAAGACACCCACACGGGGACTCTGCTTGCCCAGCATGGCTCGCGAGTAGGCCGAACCCATCACCGCGAACTGCAGCAGGTTTTCCGGAGAGCATTCCGGATTGGCTCCGCCATCCACCAAGACCCACGCCCCGGATTTGGAAGGCATGATGCAAGCGATGGTGGGACGTTCGATCCCTTCCAAGGTTCGGAGCCGAATGGTGGCTGCTGCGACAATCCCGCCCGTGTTTCCGGAGGAAATCACCGCATCGGCCTTGCCGTCCCGCACCAACTCGACGGCCCGCAAGATGGAACAATCCTTCTTCTTGCGCAGGCCTTGGACCGGTTTGTCCTCCATGGTGAGGACCTCGGAGGCCGGCTCGATCTCGAGGCGCGGATCCAAACAACCAGTGCTTTTCAGCAGCGGTTCCAAGACCGATGGAGGCCCAACCACGTAGAGGCGGGAAATCGACGGCTCTGCCGCCAATCCCAGCTTCACGCCCTGGAGGAGTTCCTCCGGACCGTGGTCGCCGCCCATGACGTCCACTGCCAGGCGCATAAGCAAAACGCGCCGGTCCGTCGAAAACGGACACGGCGCGTCTAGAAACCTTAGGCTGCGACGCCGACGTTGATCACCTGGCGGCCGTTGTAGAAACCACACTCGGGGCAAACCCGGTGGGGCAACGACGGAGAGGCGCACTGGGTGCAGATCGCCAACTTCGGCAGGGTGAGGACGCTGTTGTAGGCTCGGCGCATGCGTTGACGGCTGCGCGACGGTTTGCGTTTGGGGACGCCCATATTCGGTTCGGTTACAGTTTCAGATTATCGAGGGCACTCCACGCCGTATTCGGCTCAGCCTGCTCCCTCACTTGCAGTTCGCGGGGCTGGCCTTTCGGTTTCAACCCACGACAGTCAGGTCCGCACAACGGATTCGTTGGCAGAGCGAGCAAAATGTCCTCCCGGACGGCAGGGGTCAAGTCTGCAAAATCTCCATCGACTGGAAGAGCCTCTTCACCCGCCAAGGGGACCATCAGGGAAAACTCGTCCACTTGAACCGAAAGAAGGAACACCTTGAGGCACCGAGCACACTCGCAATCCACATGGGTCCGCAGGTTTCCAGTCACCAAAAGACTGTCGGACTGACGCTCCACCATCAGCTCATATTCCACGGGGTGTGACAAACGCATCAACTCGTCCTGGAAGTCCGGGGCAAGTTCTGAGGCCAGGATATCTCCATCGAGCTGAATGGATTCTTTTTCCAAGAGGCGAAGATTCACCTTGAGCGACATGCCGATAGGATCGGCGGGTCTGAGGCTGGATGCAACTGGCGGATTGATGCCAAACCCAGCCTCGGAAGATGCCCATGAAAAAGCGGGCGGCCCCGTCTCTGGGAACCGCCCGCTTTGAAACACGGAAAACTGAAACCTCAGGCCTTAGGCCTTACCCGCATCGGCAATGGTCACCGGCCGGTAGCCACCGATGGACTTGAAGTAGAGGATCAGCAGGAGGTAGATGGCGGCCATTCCAACCGGAAGAGCGGCATCGGCTTTCAGCGTCTTGCGAGCGCCAGCGATATTGCCTTCAACCATCGCCTTTTGATCCGCAGTGAGCTGGGATTTTTCAGCGGAGACGTTGTCGTGCTTCTCTTTCTCAGCCAGCTTTTTCGCGGCCTCCATCTTGGCGCCGTCCAGAGCCGCAACCTCCTTGAACAAACCGAGCAAACCCGACGGTTTTTCAGCTTTGTTTGCAGCGAGAACCATCTGCTGGCCATTGGCTTCCAGATGTTCAGCAGTGAAGCGATCCTTGGCATAGCCGAGGCCGGGTCCGCCAATCTGTCCCACGGAGAGCATGCCAATGCCACCCATGATGGACATCGCCACCGCACCTGAGCGCGGGAAACGATCGCCCACGACGGCGAGCATGGTCGGCCAGAAGAACGTCTTGCCGATGCTGTAGATCAGCACGGCGCCGAAGGCGACCGTGAGGGTGGTCACCGACGAGCAGGCCAGCAAACCGACGATGGCAAAGATCGAGCAGGTGAACAAAATTGCGATCGGGGAGAGCTTGAGACGCGACTCGATCCAATGGCTGGAGAAACGCAGAGCGAACATCATTGCTGACGCGAAGATGAAGAGGATCGTGCCTTGTTTCGCAGTCAGGATGCTGCCGTTGATGTTTTCGATCCACGAGTCGGTACCCAACTCCAGCGAACCCAGGATCGCATGGGCGACGAAGAGGGTGAAAATCATCCAGTGTCCGAGCGCGAACTGCGTGATGACCGCAACCCAGGCGACAAAACCCACCGCAACGAGGCCTGAAATAACGACCCAAGCTTGGGACGCAAAGAATGCGCTTCCGGTGATGGCGCCAATGATGCCACCCAGCGAGTCGCGGAAGAACAGGAAGAGCAGCACACCCACGATGCTCGCTCCCAGAATTCCGACATCTTTCATCATCTCGCCCAGCGAAAGGCCTTTGGAGGAGGCTTCGGATTTCGGGAACTTCTGACCCAAGAACATCACCCCGTAAATCGCGGTGGGGATGAGGTACAATCCCAATTTCATCTTCCAGGGGAGTGCTTCACCCAGGAAGAGAGTGACGAACGCGCCGAGAATCATTCCCGCAGGCCAGCTCGCATGAAGGATGTTCAGGTAATGCGTACGGTTCTTCGGGTAAATGGTCGCAATCAGAGGATTGGCGACGGCCTCAAGAGTTCCGTTCGCGAGCGAGAAAATAAAGGAACCGCAAAAGAGCAAATTGAAAGCGGTTGCCTGACTGACATCCGGGGCAGGCGAGAGCGTGACGACCGCAGACAGGACATGGAGCAAAAAGGCAGCCCCCACCAGTTTTCCGTAGCCGATTTTGTCCACCACGATGCCGCCGAAAATGATGCCGAAACAGAAACCCGAAAAGCCTGCTCCGCCGATGAGGCCAACCTGACCATCTGTGAAGCGGAAGAGCGTTTTCCATTCTCCGGTGAGGCCATTGCGCAAAGCGAATCCAATGCCTGCGGCTAGGATGGCCATAAAGCCGGCCATCAGCAGCCGCTTTGCATTGGGGGCTATGCCCTCGTTACTTCCATTACTCATAGGGGTACGTGTATTGATTCTGTGTTATGACAAGTCGGACGTGGAACATCAGGATTTACCGACACCACCGGCCGCCTGTCCATTCCTTGCTTTGGGTTTCTGCAATTTTGCCCCGGGGACAGGCTATTCGGACAAGGGGATCCTCGGACAAGAGGCAGGCTAGGATCGAAAAACAGGCACTCTGACCGATGAAGCCTCCCAGCACTTTGAAATTCAGGACTCGGGAGCCAGATTTTCAGCCACCGGATTGCCGTAAGCCTTGATGGCGGGGAGAACTCCAGCCAAAGCTCCGAGCACCACCAACGCCAGCGGGGCAATGACCAGAACGGGATCCCAAGCCCAAGGATCGAGAACCACGCCCGTCTGGGCCCGGATGACCGCGGCCACGGCCCCGAGAATCAGGGCGTACAACCCCCAAGCGAGCACCATGCCGAAAGCGGCGATCGAAGCAGCCTCCAGAATGATCGAGGCAAAGACGGTTGAACGACGGGCACCGAGGGCCCTTAGAATGGCCAGATCCCGGCGTCGGGCGCTCAGGGAATTGTAAATGCTGGCTAGCACAGAACCGGCCGCCACCAATGCCACCAAATAAGCCACGAGTTCGAGCACCTGATCGAACCACCCCATCTTGTCGAACAGTTGAGCCAACACCGTTCCCAGAGGCCAGGCAAAGGTCAATCGGTCGCCCTGCTTGTTGTAGAGCATGTCCAACTGCTGCCCCGCCACCGCGCTCCGCAGCTTCACCAATACTGCACTGACATCGCTGGCCGTCGCCGCGGCATGGCCCGACATGTTCTGCAGTCCTGCCAGCGGAATCCAGAGCACTCGGTCGGCTGGAGTATTGGAAGGCTCGAGAACCCCAGTGATCACATATTCGTCCTCGTGCTGTTCCTTGGGATTGAAGTTCAAACCGTGGTACGGCTTGAAGGTGTCACCGGGTTTCAGCCCGAGACGTTGAGCAACGAAGGATCCCACCACTGCTTCGCGATACCCGTCTTCAAACCAACGCCCTCCGCCCACCAAACGGAAGCGACGACCCGGAGCAGCCTCGGCCTCGGTGAAGAGGTTGGTGAGCGTGCCAACGATGCGATAGCCCAGGTAGTTGTCGCCAACCGCGATCGGAATAGCCAAAGCCACTGCCCGGTTGGACGACAGTGTCTGGAAATCGGCAAACGCGACATTTCCCGGGGACGCCTCGAGGTGGAACAGCGCATTGAGGACCAATTGAAGCTTCGCCCCACGAGCACCGAGAACGGCATCCCAGGCGCCGGTTTGGCCTGTGAAGGTGGCCCGAGCCTGGCGTTTGACCACCCAGACCGACATCAGCAATCCACCGGCCAGCGCCAGCGAAAGGGCCGTCACCACGGTCGAAAGCAGGTGCTGGCACAAGCTGCGTCGAACCAAAAGCAACAACGTCATAGGGCCACCCCCTTTCGTGATGCCTGATTAAGGATTGCCAGAGATTCCCGACGAGGGAACGCCGCCAGAACGGATGGATCATGACTCACCAAGAGCAACGCTGACCCCTCCTCTGCGCACAATTCACGGATCAATGCCAACGCCTGAGCCGCATTGGCGGGGTCCAGATTGCCTGTGGGTTCATCGGCCAAGACCAATTTCGGCCGATTGGCCAAGGCACGAGCCACAGCCACCCGCTGCTGTTGGCCCGTCGAAAGTTGCCTCGGATAATAGTCCAATCGATCGCTCAATCCCACCCGGTTCAACAGCACCCGGGCGCGAACCGGATCGGCTCCCGGACCAAAAGACATGCCCAGAAGGACGTTCTCCAGACAGGTGAAGCCCTGGAGCAAGTTGAACGTTTGGAAGATATAACCAATCACCCGAGCCCGGTGGCGGTCCCGACCGGCCTCAGACAAAGTGGCCATATCCTGACCATCCAGAGTAATGCGACCGGAATCTCCTGCCAAAATGCCGGCGATGAGGTGGAGGAAGGTCGTCTTGCCGGTGCCACTGGGGCCACTCAAAGCCACCAGTTCCCCGGCGTTGAGGCGAAACCCAGGAACGTCCACCACCGGCAAAATTCGCCCATCCGGGGTTCGGAAGGACTTCCGAAGGTTTTCGATCTCAAGCAGCGCCATGGACAAGGGACAGGCTGCATCGCCCCGCAAAACTTAGCCATCGACTTTTGTGGAACGAAGCGAACTGACCCCGACAAGGGACAGGCTCTTCCGACAAGGGACAGGCTCTTCCGACAAGGGACAGGCTCTTCCGACAAGGGACAGGCTCTTCCGACAAGGGACAGGCTCTTCCGACAAGGGACAGGCTCT